>JBJTWK010000069.1:0-39134 GCA_046081705.1 Actinomycetes bacterium
GCGTGCCCCGGAATCACGGGGGCGGTGCGGGCGGCGGACTCCGGTCCGCCGCCCGTGCGCGCACTGGCCGATGCTTCCCGCGATGGTGGGGTCGTCCACTGCGCCGGGCACGGCGGAGTGGGGAATGACCCATCGGCCGACTCGCAGCCGGCACTCCGGTCCCGGGCGCGGTGCCCCGCGTGGCGGTGATGACGATCAGGCGTCGACGCGGGGCCAGGTGTCGGACCGCCGGGCCCGACGGCGATCGAGCACCCTGGGCGCGACGGCGAGACCGATGAGGACCGCGGCGCCGAGGGCGAGCAACGGCCACGAGTACGGGTACCGCTCGTACCGGAACTCGACGGCGTGCTCGCCGGCCGGGACCGGGACGCCGATGAAGGATGGGGCGATCATCTGGGTCTGCACTCGCTCGCCGTCGACCGTCGCGACCCAGCGGGGGTCGTAGGTCGCCTTGAGCATCACGACGCCGTCACGATCCATCTCGACCCGGCCGCCGAACACGCCGTCGGCCGGTCGGTCGTACTGCACGGTCACGGTGCCGGGCGGGGTCGTGAGCGCCGTGCCGTCGAACCGGGTCGGCGGGCCGGAGGGCTTGCCGGCGAACGCGATGAGCGGGAACACTCCGTCGACTCCGGAGCCGTTCGTCATGAAGTCGGTCGTCGCGACGCCGAGGTCCTGGTTGTCGGCGGCGATGGCCGGCCCGGTGTCGACGGCCTCGAGGTAGCCGGTGGTCGGCACCGACCATAGGCCCCACGCGCCGGCCGTGCGCACGAGCGTGGCGTCGAGCGCAGGTGCCGGCGAGACCCCGGTGGGCAGGATCATCGCCCGCACGTTGAAGAGGTCGACGTGCTCGGGGCGCTGGTCGTTGAACTTCACTTCGGCGTCGCCGGTGAGCGAGAGCGTGCGGAGCGTGAAACCGATCGCGTCGGCGTCCAGGTGGGCGAGGGCCATGTAGGTGGGGGCGTACAGGATCTTGTAGGGGCTGTTCGCGGAGGCCGAGCCCGAGTAGACCCGCCCGCCGAAGGTCGAGGCCTCGTCGACGAGCGACGCGAAGTCCTCGCCGGGCCCCGCGTCGGCGATCCGCTGGGCGTCGACCCACGTGCCGTTGAGGCGCATGTAGGTGTTGCGCTCGTCCCAGGCCTGGCCGTAGGACACGGCGACGGACCCGACGACGACCACCGTGGCGAGCACGGCGAGCACGGTGCTGCGGCCGAGGAACCCGACGAAGCGCGCTCGGCCGAGCTCCTGGTCGCCCTCGGCACCTCCGGCGACCGAGCGGGTGACCCAGCGCCACAGTCCCTGCGCGAGGAACGACGCGCCGACCCCGGCGAGGAGCAGCCCGCTGATCTGCACCATGTTGTGGAACCGGTGGAGCAGGAGTTGGTCCGACCCGGGGAGGCGGCTCGTCAGCCAGCCGACGGTGTCCTTCCCGGCGAAGAACGCGAAGCCGAGCGAGAAGTAGAGGAGCAGGCCGCGCAGGCGCTCGTCCTTCGCGAAGCGGACGATCGCGAGGACGAGGCCCACCCCGAGCAGCGCCGTGATGAGCGGCAACCGGAGACGACCGTCCTGGCCGTAGTCGAGGAGCTCGCCGCGCCACAGCCAGGAGAGCACCTGGCTGCGGCCGTGGCTGTCGAAGAAGTAGGTGCCGCCGTTGTACTGGGACGAGATGCCGTACGCGGCGTCCGTGGCGACGGGCACGAGTAGCCACGATGCGCCGGCGACGCCGCCGATCCCCACGAGGGCGGCCCGTCCGATCCGCCGGGGGATCTCGCGGGGGACGAGCAGCACCCAGATCCCCATGCCGATGATCGCCATGAGCCCGGTGAGGAAGTGGCACGAGAGGGTGAGCGCGAGGAACAGCGCGGCGAGCGCGTAGCGGTGCCCGCGGGTGATGGCCCGGAAGGTGAGGGCGAGGGTGAGCGGGAGCAGCCACATCCCCCAGAGTTGGGACCACATGCCGTTGCCGCGCCACGCGAAGGAGCCGTACTCGAAGCCGTAGAGCGTGACCGAGGAGACGAGGGGGGCCATCGCCGCCGTGAGCCCGGCCGTGATGCGGCTGAAGCCGAAGAGCCGAACCGTCAGGTAGACGCACACGGGCCAGAGGGCCAGGCCGAGGTAGTTGGTCCACGCGACGGCGTGGTCGGTGCCGACCGCGGTGGCGACGAGGCCGGTGAGGATGTGCGGCAGCACCTGGTAGTGGTGGAACTCCGGGAGTCCGGCGGACAGGCGGGGGAACCACCCGTCGAACGGCACGACGCCCTGGGCCCAGTTGGCCCGCGCCCACTCGATGAGGAGCCGGTGGACGCTCTGGTCGTTCACCGCGGTGACGACGAGCCGCTCGGACCGCAGGACCCACAGGTTCACGAGGACCGTGACGGCCACGAGGAGCAGGGGCCAGAGGGCGGTCCACCGACGCGACGACGCCCCCTCCTCGGTCGACGGCCAGTCGGGAACGGGCGGGGGCGTCGTGGTGACGGTCATCGCGGTGGCGTCGGGGACGCCGGACGATCCGAGCGCCGGGTCAGCCCGTGGGCTGCTGGTCGGCCGGGATGCGCTGCCTCAGCGCCGGGTTCAGTGCGATCGCCTTGCGGAACGCAGCGTCCGCACCCGCCCGGTCGCCCGATTCGAAGAGGAGGAAGCCGAGGTTGAGGTTGGCGTTCGCGTCGGTCGGGTCGGCGGTGATGGCCCGCTTGTACAGCTCGATCGCTCGCGCCTTGTTGCCCTTCGAGGTCTCGATGATCGCGAGGTTGTAGAGGGCGGGGCCGTACTGCGGGTCGGCCTCGATCGCCGCCTCGTAGTAGGTCGCGGCGGTCGTGTTGTCCTTGTCGACCGTCTGGGCGATGTAGCCGAGGTTGTAGTTCGCGAACTTGTTCGTCGCGTCGACCTCGAGGAGTTCCTCGAACTTGGTCTTCGCGGTCGCGAAGTCACCCTGGACCTCGGCCTGGAGGCCGGCGTTGAGGAGCTTGGTGGCGTCCTCCTTGCTCGATCCGCCGCCGCCACCGCAGGCGCCGAGGGCGAGGCCGCCCACGAGCACCAGCGAGGTCGCAGCGATGGTCGAGCGGCGGGAGATGGACGTGCGCATGGCGTGCTCCTCGTGGTGGAGGTGGTGGAACGTGCGCCGAATGTACCGGCGCACGGCCCGCGATTGGTGGCGGGTCGCTCCTTTCGGCACGTGGGCGGTGGGCCTTGAGGCCCACCACCGGCGTTCCCGCCGTCGGCCCCGACCGACACTCCACCGATCGCGTGCCGGGGCGCCGTAGCCTTCGGGGATGCCGGGGGGTTGGCCGAAGGGCCGTCGACGTCGGGAGTTCGAGGCCCGGATCGTCGCGGCCGAGGAACGATCCGACGCCTCGGTCGAACGAGCCTGGGGCGTGGCCCGCCGGGCGGTCGACGACGTCGAGTCGCTGCGGGCCGAGACGGCTGAACTCCGGCGCCAACTCGAGGCCCGCGAGGCGGGGGAGCGCCACGACCTCGTGCTCGCGCTCGACTCGGTGCACCGGCTCACCGAGGCCCTCGAGGCCGAGCGGGCGGAGCGGACCGAGCTCACCACCGCGCTCCTCCAACTCGCCGAGGGGCTTGCCACCCGCCAACGCGAGCTCGACGAGCGGATCCGCCCGATCGGCGGGTCGATCGCGCCGACCCCGCTCGCCGCCGACGGCCGCATCGAGGTCCGCTCCCGGTTCGGGAACCGGTGGGTGGACGGCTTCGCCGTCCACGAGGTGGTGCTCGGGGCCGACGCCTCGGTCGGATACCGCCTCCGCCGGGTCACCGACGGCTTCGTCCTCCCGGCGGTCTTCCCGGAGGACGATGTGCGGGCGGCCGAGAGCCGGGACCGGAGCTGGCATCCGGTGGGCTCGTCGATCGAACCCGATCTGGCGAATCTTGACCATTTCTGACGATCCGGCCGTTCCCGGGCCGCCGGTCGCAGGAATGGTGCCTGCGACCCATGCGCCGACGGGGATCGGATGCCGATGAGGATCGGAGCCGACCCGGCCTGAGGATCGGCCGAGAACCCGTCCGGGAACGTTGACAGCCGGACCGCCCGTCGGCTGTCATGGTGCCTACCCGGGACCCCACCCACCGTACCGATCGTTCCCGTTCCGCCCCGCCCCGCCCGACCCCTCGGAGCCACCACGTGATCACGAACCCGCCGGACCGATCCGCCGACTCGGACCACCGCATCGCGGCGAGCGGTCCGCTCGCCACCGTGGTGGCGGCGGCCCTCGCCGGGGCCGGCCTCATCCACCTGGCGTTCGCGCCCGAGCACCTCCAGACCTCCGGGTCCCACGGGGCGTTCTTCGTGGTGGTCGCATGGATGCAACTCGTCCTCGCCGGCCTGATCCTCGCCCGGCGCGGGGGCCGGGCCACCCTCATCGCCACGATCGGCGTGCAGGCGGCGGTCACCGGGGTCTGGATCGTGTCCCGCACCGCCGGTATCGACGGGGTCGTCGAGCCCTACGGGCTGCCGGACGGCCTCGCGGCGGCCTTCGCGGTCGTGGCGGTCGCCGGCTCGGCCCTGCTGCTCCTCGGGTGGCACGGTCCGCGGGTCCGCGGGTTCGTCGGCGGCGTGGCGACCACCCTCTCCTCGATCGTCGTCATCGGCCTCGTCACGATGTCGGTGTCGCCGGCGCTCGGTGGTGGGCACGCCGCGGGCGGGCACGCACACGGTGGTGCCGAGTCCGCGTCGGCCGACGGCCACGCCCACGGTGCGGGTTCGAAGGCTGCCGCCGGTCACGGCGACCACGGGGACCACGGCGCGACGGCGGCCGGGGCGACCGGGACCGACGGCCACACAGATCACGCGCACGACGCTGCGGCGGTCGCGGCTGGTACCACCACGGCCACCCACTCCGACCACAACCACTCCACGGCGGGCGGTACGACCGGTACGACCGTGCCGCACTCCGACGGGCACGACCACACGCCCGGGACCACGACGCCCGGTGGCACGGCGGACCCCTGCGCCCGACTCATCATCTCGATCACGGACCCCTGCCTCACCGCCGAGCAGCAGGCCCGGGCTCAGGCGCTCCTCAACAACACGAAGGCCGCCCTCGCCAAGTACAACGGGATGACCAACGCCACGCTGCGCAACGCGCTCGTCGCCGACGGCTACGGCTCGATCGGTGACGCCGGCACGGGCTTCGAGCACTTCGTGCACTGGCCCCGCCTCAGCGACGGCATCGAGCTCGACCCGGCGAAGGTCGAGTCGATCGTGCTGCAGCGCAACCCCGACGGCACGTGGGTGCTCGGCTCCGGCATGTACATCCTCGAGCCGAACAAGACGATGGCCGACGTGCCCGAGATCGCCGGATCGCTCACGACGTGGCACGACCACCAGAACCTCTGCTGGGAGGGCACGCGGGTCGTCGGCCTCCTCATCAACGGCACCTGCACCCGAGGCACCTTCCGGCCGACCCCGCCCATGCTCCACGTGTGGGCGACCCCGCAGGTCTGCGGTCCCTTCACGGGGATCGAGGGCTTCGGCGGGACCTGCGACTCGCACCACCACTGATCGACCGCGGGGCGACCCGCACCACCGAGCCACGACGAGGCCCGTTCCGAACCCCTGCGGCTGGCGGGGGCCGGGGCGGGCCTCGTACGTTGCCGAGCGAACTTTCCTGAGGGGGATCCGATGAGCGCCACCGACCTGTACGCCCCGACCTTCACGCCGCACCTCATCGTGCGGGCGCTGGAGCAGAACGCCGACCGGCCGACCGTCTACATCGACGGGCAGGTCCTCACCGGCGCGCAGGTGCGGGACGAGATGAGCCGCTTCGTGCAGGCGTACGGCGCCTCGGGGATCGGGCTGGGCACGCCCGTGTCGATGCTCGCGCTCAACCGTCCCGAGGTCCTCTACTGCATCGGCGCGAACGGTGTGGCCGGCGTGCGGGGCACCCCGTTGCACCCGCTCGGTTCGGTCGACGACCACGTGTACGTCCTCGAGGACGCGCGGATCGAGGCGCTCATCTTCGACCCGATCTTCGCCGAGCGTGCGGCGGCCCTCAAGGAGCGCGTGCCGTCGTTGCGGCTGCTCTCGCTCGGGCCGTGCGACGCCGCCGACGCCGACCTCATCGAGGTGGCACGCGGGTTCGAGCCGCAGCCGCTCGTGCCCCCGGCCATGGACCCGGACGGGCTCGGCGGCCTCGTATACACCGGCGGCACGACGGGCAAGCCGAAGGGCGTCATGAGCACGTTCCGCAGCGGCGCAACCATGACCGCGATCCAGATGGCGGAGTGGGAGTGGCCCGAGGACCTGCGGTTCCTCATCTGCACGCCGCTCTCCCACGCGGGTGCGGCGTTCTTCATCCCGACACTGCTGCGCGGTGGTTCGCTCATCGTCATGCCGTACTTCACGCCCGACGGGTTCCTCGAGACGGTGCAGGAGCACAGGGTGACGGCGACCATGCTCGTCCCGACGATGCTCTACACGCTCCTCGACAACCCGCGCCTCGACGAGTTCGACCTCTCCTCGCTCGACACGGTGTTCTACGGCGCGGCGGCCGCGTCGCCGACCCGCCTCAAGGAGGCGATCGAGCGGTTCGGCAAGATCTTCTTCCAGTTCTACGGTCAGGCAGAGTGCCCGATGACCATCACCGTGCTGCGCAAGGACGAGCACGACCCGGACGACCTGGAGCGGCTCGCCACGTGCGGGCGTCCGGTCCCGTGGGTCGACGTGGCGCTCCTCGACGACGAGGGCAACCGCGTGCCCCGTGGGGAGCCCGGCGAGATCTGCGTCCGCGGACCGCTCGTCATGGGCGGGTACTGGAACAAGCCGGAGGAGACGGCGGCGGCGTTCGAGTTCGACTGGCTCCACACCGGCGACGTCGCGCGCGAGGACGAGCAGGGTTTCTTCACGATCGTCGATCGCAAGAAGGACATGATCGTGTCCGGCGGCTTCAACGTGTTCCCGCGGGAGATCGAGGATGTGCTCGGCACGCACCCGGCCGTCTCGCAGAGCGCGGTGATCGGGGTGCCCGATGAGAAGTGGGGCGAGTCGGTGAAGGCCATCGTGGTGCTGCGTCCGGGGCAGACGGCCGCGCCCGACGAACTCATCGCGCTCGTGAAGGACGCGAAGGGCTCGCACTACGCGCCCAAGACCGTGGACTTCGTCGAGGAGATCCCGCTCAGCCCGCTCGGCAAGCCCGATAAGAAGGCGCTGCGCGCGCAGTACTGGGGTGGCGCGGAGCGTCAGGTCAACTGACCTAGGGTCACCATCTCGTGGAGCCCTCCCTGCGCAGCCGGATCGCCTCGGCCCGCACGGGGCGACGGGCGTGGTGGGTGTCGTTCGCGATCTTCTCGGTGCTCGGGCTCCTCTGGGCCACGGCGCTCCCGCTGTTCGGATCACCGGACGAGCCGGCGCACGTCACCCGAGCGGTGTCGGTGGCGCGGGGCGAGTGGATCGGCGATCGGATCCCCGGCCTGACCGGGGGCTGGCGCGAGGTCGAGGTGCCGGAGGTCGTCGAGTCGGCGAACGACGTCGGGTGCTACGCGTTCCGCAACGACGTCTCCGCGGCCTGCCTCGACTACTCCGGGTCCGACCGGCGGATCGAGGCCCGCACGACCGCCGGGACCTACTTCCCCGGGTACTACCTCGTGGTCGGGCTCCCGTCCCTGCTCACGGCGCAGGCACGGGGCGTGTACCTGATGCGGTTCCTCTCGGCGATCGTGGGTGCCGCGCTGCTGGCGAGTGCGCTCGCGTCGGTCCGCGCGTTCCCGAATCCCCGCGTCGGTGCGGTCGGCCTCGCCGTGGCGGTCACGCCGATGGTGCTGTTCGTGAACGGGACGGTCAATCCGTCGAGTCTCGAGATCTCCGCGGCGATCGCGGCGTGGGCGGGGGCGTGCGCCCTCGTCGCCGCTCCGCTCGACGTGCCCGTCGACCGTCGCCTCGTGATCCGTGTCGCGGTGGCCCTCTCGGCACTCGGGCTCTCGCGGCTCTTCGCACCGATGTGGATCGTCGCGATCCTCGGCACGGCGGGTCTCATCGGCGGCCTGACGCTCGTGCGCCGGGCCCTGCGCGACCGCGGCCTGCAGATGGCGGCGCTCGCGGTGGCGGTGGCGACGTCGGCCCAACTCGTCTGGAACATCATCGTGCGGCCGGTCGACACGGGCACCTCGGTCGAGGTCTCGCAGTACGAGCTCATCCGCAACACGATCGGCCGCAGCGGCTTCTTCTACGAGTCGATGATCGGCACCTTCGGGTGGCTCAACGTGAATGCGCCGTACCTCACCGTGGTGGTCTGGACCGCGGCGATCGGCGTGCTGCTCGTGCTCGGACTGTCCGTGGCGTCGAGGCGGGCGTCCGTGGCATTGCTGCTCGTCGCCGCGGCGACTGCGCTCCTCCCGCTGGTGAGCGAGTACCGCGAGGTCCCGATCATCGGTCCGTTCTGGCAGGGTCGGTACACGCTGCCGTTGGCGGTGGGCGTGCCGATCGTGGGCGCGTACCTCATCGGCACCTCGTCGGTCGGCGCCCGGCTCGCCCGGAGTCGACTGGCTCTCGTCCTCGGGATCGCGCTCGGCGTCGGGCACCTCCTCGGGTTCGCGCAGACCCTGCGGCGGTTCACGGTCGGCTACAACGGGCCGTTCCGCTACTGGGCCGACGCCGCGTGGGCGCCGCCATTCGGCGCGCTGCCCCTGACCGTCGCCTTCGCTGCGGCGCTCGTGGTGTGGCTCGTGTGGATGCTCGGCCCGACCCCGGAGGAGCTCGAGCCGGTGTCGTAGCGTTCTCCCTGTGAGCAGCGCACCCGTCTCCGAGATCTTCGACCCCTCGGCCTGGGACCTCGTCCCCGGCTTCGAGGACCTGACCGACATCACGTACCACCGGGCGCGGGAGCACGGCACCGTGCGCGTCGCGTTCGACCGGCCCGAGGTCCGCAACGCGTTCCGACCCGGAACCGTTGACGAGCTGTACCGCGCGCTCGACCATGCCCGGCAGTCTTCCGACGTCGGGTGCGTGCTACTCACCGGGAACGGCCCGTCGCCGCGCGACGGGGGTTGGGCGTTCTGCTCGGGCGGGGACCAGCGCATCCGGGGTAAGGACGGATATCGCTATGCAGAGGGCGACACCGCCGCCACCATCGACCCGGCCCGCTCGGGCCGACTCCACATCCTCGAGGTGCAACGCCTCATCCGGTTCATGCCGAAGGTGGTCATCGCAGTGGTGCCGGGCTGGGCCGCCGGCGGCGGGCACAGCCTGCACGTGGTGGCCGACCTCACCCTCGCGAGCCGGGAGCACGCGCGCTTCAAGCAGACCGACGCCGACGTCGCGTCCTTCGACGGCGGGTTCGGATCCGCGTACCTCGCGCGTCAGGTGGGCCAGAAGTTCGCGCGCGAGATCTTCTTCCTCGGTGACGAGTACTCGGCCGAGGACGCGCACCGCATGGGCATGGTGAACGCGGTCGTCGACCACGCCGACCTCGAGCGGGTCGCGCTCGAGTGGGCGGCGAGGATCAACGGCAAGAGCCCGACGGCACAGCGAATGTTGAAGTTCTCGTTCAACCTCATCGACGACGGTCTCGTCGGCCAGCAGGTCCTCGCCGGGGAGGCGACCCGCCTCGCGTACATGACCGACGAGGCGGCCGAGGGTCGGGACTCGTTCCTCGAGAAGCGCAACCCGGACTGGTCGCCCTTCCCCTGGCACTACTGACCCGTCAGGCGGGCACCATCGCGTCGAGCGCGGCTCGCAGCCTCGGGAGCGACCGGCCGGCGGGGAGTTCCTGGAGCGCCGTCTCCGCCGTTGCGGCCACGACGAGGCGAGCGGTGTCAAGGGGATGCTCGACCGTCGCGCGCAGGTCCTCGGCGAGCAGCCGAGCGGTCTGATCGTTCCGACGCTGCACCTCGTCGAGGACCGCGGGCTCGGCCCGAGCCTGCAGGAGCATCGCCCGCACGCCCCGCTGCCGCCGACAGCCGTCGAGGAACGCACCGATGCGGGCGCGCGCCCGAGCGGGACCGGGCGGGAGGGCGGACGTCGACGCAGCGATGGCCGCGTACAGGTCGTCGTGGAACCGGCGGTGCAACTCGACGAGGAGCGCGCCGCGGTCGGCGAAGTGGACGTAGAAGGTGCCCTTCGCCAGGCCCGCCACTCGGGTGACCTCGTTGATGGTCAGCGCACCGAGCCCCTCGCGGTCCGCCACAGCCGCGGCGGCGTCGAGCAGTTCGTGGCGCGTCGGGTGCGCAGCGTCGGCCCGACTCCCGGGCCCCCGGCGGCGGACCGGGGCGGTCACAGGTACTCCGGAACCGCGGGCAGGACGAGCACGAACCGGGTGTCGGTGATCGCCCGGGCACGATGGACGGAGCCCGGCGGGGTGTGCAGGTAGTCGCCGGGCCGGAGGATCAGCCCGTCGATCTCCACCTCACCGCTCACCATGAGCAGCTCCTCGCCCCCGGGGTGCCGATGCGGGTTCCCGGTGACGCCCGCCGGGATCGACACCTCGATCGTGACGCCGCCCGCGTCGTGGACACGGAGGATCCGGAAGGTCCCCGCTGCGTCCGGGCTCTCGAGCCACTCGCCGTCGTCGGCTCGCACGCAGGTCGTCATGGTGCCTCCTCGGGGATGTCGGTGAGGAACGGTTCGACGGACGCGAGGAACGCGTCGGGCAGTTCGGCGAAGGCCTGGTGGCCGCAGGGCAGCGGGGCGATCGCGGCGTTCGGGAACGCTCGTCGGGCGCGACGCCCGTCCGTCCACCACGGCAGCACGGGGTCCCGGCGGCCCCAGACCAGCATGGTGGGCGCCGTCACACGGGCCGCGGCGTCGCGGGCGTCGTGTGCGGGTTCCGCGAACGAACGCCAGATCGACGCGAACGCGGCGACCCGAGCCGGGTCGCGCGACATCGCCGTGGCGTTCGATCGGATCGTGTCGACCGTGGCGTTCCGATGGCGCAGGTACAGGCGCGGCAGGACGCGCATCATGGTCGGAGCGACGCGCGCCGACCCGATCACGCGGCACGCGAGGACGCTGCCCGGCCACCGGGCGGTGAAGCCGCCGGGATCGACGAGCACGAGCGCGCGCACGAGGTCGGGCCGAGCCGCGGCGGTCCGGACCGCGGCGAACCCGCCCACCGAGTTCCCGAGCAGCACGAACGGACCGCCGCCGAGCGCGTCGAGGACGCGGGGGAGCAGCGCGGCGTACCGCAGTGCGCTCGGCGTGGGGTCGGCTTCGGCCCGACCCCACCCGGGCCAGTCGATCGCGTGGACGGTGTGGGTCGAGGCCAGTCGGTCGGCCACCGCGTCGAAGTCCGAGGAGTCGCCGCCGTTCGCGTGGAGCAGGACCAGGGGCGGTCCCTCGCCCGCGGTGCGGACCGCGGCCCCCTCGATCGTCCTCGTCGCCATGGGCCCGGACAGTACATGACCGAGCGGTCAGGTACTACCGGGCCGGGATCGGGGCCTCGCCGGCGACGGTGGTGCGATGCATGAGGCGTCGGTGACCGCTCACGTCGGCCATGACCATGTGCTGCACCGCGCGGTTGTCCCAGAAGGCGACGTCGCCCGGTGCCCACCGCCACCGGCAGGTGAACGAGTCCTGGGTCGAGTGGGCGAAGAGCTGGTCGAGGATCGGCCGGGCCTCGTGGCCCCAGAAGCCGTCGAGACCCACCGTGTACTGCTGGTTCACGAACAGCGTGTCGGCGCCGGTCTCGGCGTGGCGTCGCACGACCGGGTGGACCTGCGTGCGGTTCGCCTCATCCGATGTCGTGACCGTCATGCCCTCGAACCGGTCGTGGATGCCCTGCATCTTCGGCGAGTACGCGTCGCGCGCGCTGTGCACGGCGTCGAGGCCGCGCAGCATGCGCTGGAGGCCGGGGGAGAGGGTGGAGAACGCGAGGGCCTGGTTCGCGAACAGGGTGTCCGCCCCGTACGGCGGGACCTCAATCGCGTGGAGGATCGAGCCGAGCGGCGGTTCGGGCAGGAACGAGAAGTCGGAGTGCCAGACGCCACCGAAGGCGAGGCCGGCGGCCTCGGTCGGCTCCCGGCGCACCGCGATCACCTCGGGATGCTCCGGGATCGCGTGCACGAACGGCACGGGGCTGTACGGGCCGAACCGACGGCTGAACGCGACCTGACGCTCCGGGGTGAGCGACTGCCCGCGCAGGAAGATGACGCCGTGCTCCATGAGGGAGGCCCGGATCTCGGTGATGACGGCATCGTCGAGGTCCGACGCGAGGTCGACCCCGCTGACGACGGCCCCGCACGGGCCGGCCCAGCGCTCGACGGTGATGTGGCGGTGGGTGGTCACGCCGCCGACGGTACGCCTAGTCGTTGTGGCGTCGCCAGAACCGGAAGCCCCAGCCGATGACCGCCCCCAGGAGCATGGACACGACGATGACGAACCAGATCCCCCACGTGACGTCGAGCCAGAGGAAGTGGATCTTGGCCTTCTCGGTGTTCTGGAGGATGAAGATGAGCACGACCGCGAACGCGCCGCCGCTCGCGATCAGCCCGATGGGGGCGCCCCGTCGATCGCCGACCTGCTTCGCCACCTGGACCTCCTGGGTGCCGGGCCGCGGGCGCGGCCTGTGGCCCCGAGGCTACCGGCGGGGGAGGTCGGCGAGCGCGGACGCCCGGCCGTAGCGGTAACCCTGCAGCTCGGTGCACCCGAGGTCGGACGCGATCCAGGCCTGCTGCTCGCTCTCGATCCCCTCGGCCACCACCTCGAGGTGGAGCACGCGGCCGATCTCGGCGATCCCGCGCACGATCGCCCGGTCGAGGGCGTTCGTCGTGAGCCCGGCCGTGAACGTCCGGTCGATCTTCACGACGTCGATCGGGAACCGCTTGATGGCGGAGAGGCTGGCCCAGCCCGTGCCGTAGTCGTCGAGCGCCACGGCGAGCCCGTGGTCGCGCAGCGTCGAGAGGTTGCGCTCGACGGTCCCGAGGTCACCCATGAGCACCGTCTCGGTGACCTCGACGCCGAGACGATCGAGTTCGATGCCCCGCTCGCCGACCGCGGCGAGGATGCGCGACGCGCAGTTGCGGCGCGTGAGGGCGTGGCCGGAGAGGTTCATCCACGCCCGCGGCAGCACGTGGCGCGGGGTGGCGGTGAGGTCGTCGGCGATGAGGTGGAGGATCCGGTCGCCGAGGTCGTGGATGAGCCCGCTCGCCTCGGCGACCGGGATGAACCCCTCGGGCAGCACGGTGCCGTCGGCCCGCGGCCAGCGCACGAGGGCCTCGTAGGACGCGAGGGAGGCGTCCTCGGCCCGCACGATCGGCTGGTAGTGCACGGCGAACTCGCCCCGCTGGATCGCCCGGTGCAGATCGCCCTGGAGTTCGAGGTGCTCCTGGGCGGCGGCGACCATGCCGGCGTCGTACCGGGCGACCTCGCCCGGACCGCGGCGCTTCGCCTCGTACATGGCGACGTCGGCGTCGCGGAGCAGGTCGTCGTGGACCCCGACGGAGGTGGCGGTGCAGGCGACGCCGATGCTGGCCGAGACGTGCAGCTCCGTCGATCCGATGACGATCGGGGCCCGGAGCACCGACTGGATGCGGGCGGCGATGAACTCGGCCTCGTCGAGGTCGGTCATGGGGGAGAGCACGACGAACTCGTCGCCGCCGAGGCGGGCCACGGTGTCCACGCCCCGCACCGTGTCGCGGATGCGCACGCCGACCTCGCGGATCAGATCGTCGCCCGCCCGGTGACCGAGTGAGTCGTTCACGATCTTGAAGTGGTCGATGTCGAGCATCGTGAGCGCCACGGGCGACTCGGTCGGCGTCGCCAGCGCGCGGGCGAGCCGCTCCTCGAACGCGAGCCGGTTCGGGAGACCGGTGAGCGCGTCGGTGCGGGCCTGCGCGTGCAGCGCGGCCACCATCCGGGTCTGGTCGGTCGCGTCGCGGACGGAGATCACGATGCCGGCCACGTCCGGTGTGTCGACACGGTTCGCGCACCGCACCTCGACCTCGCGGACGGCCCCGGGTCCGGTGACGATGCGTCCGGTGAACCGACCGGTCGCGCCGGGGCTTGCGGCGACGCGGTGCCACTCGAGGGCGAAGCGTCGGCGGTCCGAGGGGTGGATGATCGCAGCGATCATGCGGTCGACGAGGCCGTGGGCGGCGATCCCGAGCACCCGCTCGACCGAGGGGGTCACGCTGCGCACCCGACCGTCGGTCCCGGTGACGACGACGACCTCCTGGAGGTCGGCGTCGAGGGCCGATGCGAGGGCGGGATCGAGGCCCGGGCGGGCCGGGGCGATGGGCGACATGACCACCTATCGGCACGACGACGGCCCGCCTTGACCACGGAGCGTGGTCCGGCCTCGGGGCCTCGGCCGGGACCCGCAGTTCCGCGCGGGCCCGGGACCCTGTAGCCTTCCGAGCAACCGGAGCCCAGACGTGCACCGGCCCGAGTAAGGGCAAGCCTCCTCGCCTCCTTCGTCGTCTTCGTCGGCGGGTGTGTCGTGCAGGGTGCGATCTCCCCGCTCGTCACACCAGCACCGAGCGGTTCCGGCCGCACGGTGTCCAGCAAGGAGCAACAAGGATGCCGACCGGCACCGTCAAGTGGTTCAACGCCGAGAAGGGTTACGGCTTCATCTCCCGCGAGGGCGGAGCGGACGTGTTCGTCCACTTCTCCGCCATCGAGGGCTCGGGCTACCGCTCCCTCGAGGAGGGGCAGGCCGTGGAGTTCGAGGTCGGCCCCGGCCGCAAGGGCGAAGAGGCCCGCGAGGTCCGCGTCATCTGACGCACCCGGCGTTCACGAACGCAGCTCGATGCCGACCGGGTCCGCCCGGTCGGCATCGTCGCGTCCGGGGGTGTCGCGGGGCCGCGGTCAGAAGGCGCTCGGCACCATCGCCTCGATGAGCCGGGGACCGGGCTCGGCGAACGAAGCGGCGAGCGCGGCCGACAGGTCCTCGGCGGTGGTCACCCGGGAGGCCGGGACGCCCATGCCGCGCGAGAGGGCCACGAAGTCGAGGGCCGGTTCGGAGAGGTCGAGCATCTCGAGCGCCTTCGGACCGGGCGTCGCACCCACTCGGGCGAGCTCCATGTTGAGCACCGCGTAGGAGCCGTTGTTCACGATCACCGTGGTCACGTCGAGGCCGTGGTGGGCCTGGGTCCACAGCGCCTGCAGGGTGTACATCGCCGAGCCGTCGGCCTCGATGTTGACGACGCGGCGTCCGGGTGCGGCGATCGCCGCGCCCGTGGCGACGGGCATGCCGTACCCGATGGATCCGCCCGTCAGCGACAGCCAGTCGTGCGGCGGCGCCCCCGCGGTGGCCCCGTTGAGCCAGAGCCCGGTCGTGTTGGCCTCGTCGGCGACGATCGCATCCTCGGGCAGGAGCGCCCCCACCGCCGCGGCGAGGGACTCCCCGGTGAGCGCGCCGACCGGACTCTCGGGCCGGGCCCGCCCGACCCGCGGAGTGTCCACGCCGGAGGTGTCGATCGCATCGAGCAGGCCGGCGACCGCGGCACGCACGTCCTCCCCGGGTTCGACGAGCGCCGTCACCCGGCAACCGGCCGGGACGAGGTCGCTCGGCCTCCCGGGGTAGGCGAAGAACGAGGCGGGGGCCTTCGCCCCGATCGTGATGAGGTGCTCGAGTCCGTCGAGTTGCATCTGGGCGAACTCGGCGAGGTAGGCCACGCGCTCGAGCCCGGCGAGACCTGCGCCGCGACGCATCCGGGCGGGGAAGGTCTCGCCCATCACCTTCGCCCCGGTCGCCGCGCCGAGACGCGCGACGTCGGCGAGGAGTTCGGGGTCCCCCGCGATGTCGTCGCCCACGATGATGGCGCTCGGCGCACCGGCGCGCAGCGCCTCGACCGCCGCGGCGATGCGGTTCGCGTCGGGCGGACCGGGGACGATCGGCGCGGCGGGCGTGGCGACGACGCCCCCCTCGCCCCACGAGGCGTCGGCCGGGAGGATCAGGGTCGCGACCCCGCCCGGTGCCGCGGTGGCGCGAGCCACCGCCTCGGCCCCGGCCGCACCGACGAGCGCCGGATCGGTGGTCGTGTGCACCCAGCACGACACGTTGCGGGCCACGGTGTCGATGTCGGAGTCGAGGGGCGCGTCGAAGGCGTGGTGGTGGGTCGCGTGGTCGCCGACGATGTTCACGACGGGGGAGTGGGCCCGGCGTGCGTTGTGGAGGTTGGCGAGGCCGTTGCCCAGCCCGGGACCCAGGTGGAGCAGGACGGCGGCGGGGCGACCGGCCACCCGCGCGTACCCGTCGGCCGCGCCGGTGGCCACACCCTCGAAGAGGGCGAGCACGCCCCGCATGGCGGGGACGTCGTCGAGCGCGGCGACGAAGTGCATCTCGCTCGTTCCCGGATTCATGAAGCACACGTCGACACCGGCGTCGACGAGGGTGCGGATGAGCGACTGGGCACCGTTCACGGTTCGGATCCGATCAGTCGAGGAGGGTGCCGGGGTTCAGCACGCCGTCCGGGTCGAAGGCGGCGCGGATGCGCCGCATGAGTGCGAGCTTCGCGGGGTCCTCGAGTTCGAGGAACCACCGCTGCTTGGCGGTACCGATCCCGTGCTCCCCGGAGATCGCGCCGCCGAGGTCCATGCCGGCCTCGAACAGTCGGCGGAGGACGGTGTACCGGGTCGCGACGTCACCCTGGAAGACGGACAGGTGCACGTTGCCGTCGCCCGCGTGACCGCAGCCCGCGATCCAGGTCGAGTGCTCGTCCGCGATCGCGGCGACCCGCTGCATGAACTCGGGGACGCTGGCCCGGGGTACGACGATGTCGACGATGTCGTCGGCCCCGTTCGCCTTGGCCGCCCAGAACGCCTTCTCACGCGCCTCGATGAGCTTCTCGCCCGCCGCCGAGGGCAGCACGTACACGTCGATGGCACCGAGTCCGGCGAGGAGCACCCCGATCTCCTCGACGTCCTCGTCGAGGCGGGCCGCGCTGCGCTGCTCGACCATGACGACGAGGTAGGCGAGCGCCGCGCTCCGGACCTCCTCCGGGATGCCGAGGTCCAGGCCGACGTACTCGGTGACCACGGACATGGTGAGGAGGTCGATGTACTCGAGGATGAGCGGACCCACGCCGCGGTCGAGGATGCGGGGCACCGCGGCGGTGACGGCGTCGAGGGTGTGGAACGGCACGAGGATCGTCGCCGTGTGCTCGAGGCGCGGGTAGAGGCGCAGTGTCGCCTCGGTGACCACGGCGAGGGTCCCCTCCGAGCCGGTGATGAGTTGGGTGAGGTCGTACCCCGTCGTCGCCTTGACGAACTTGCCGCCGGTCCGGATGATCTCGCCGGCCGCAAGCACCGCCTCGAGCCCGAGCACCTGGTGGCGGGTCACGCCGTACTTCACGGCCCGCATCCCGCCGGCGTTCGTGGCGACGTTGCCACCGAGGCTCGCGCTGTACTCGCCCGGGAACACCGGGTACACGAGGCCGAACGGCGCGAGGGCGGCGTCGAGCGCCTCCAGCGTGACGCCGGGTTGCACGGTGACCGTGTGGTTCTCGGTGTCGATCTCGAGGATCGCGGCCATGTGCTCGAACGACACGAGCACGCCGTTCGGGTCGGGCACCGCAGCTCCGGAGAGGCCGGTCCCGGACCCGCGGGCGGTCACCGGGACGCCGTGCTCGGTGGCGAGGCGCAGCACGGTGACCACCTCGTCGGTGGCCTCGGGGCGCACGACGATCGCCGGCCGGACGGGGGCCACCGTGAGGGCCTCGTCGTGCGTGTAGTCGTCGGAGATCTCGGCGCCGGTGAGCACCCGGCCCTCCGGGAGCGCGGCGCGCAGCGCGGCGGCGAGGGCGGTGGCTCGGGTGGGGTCGGAGGCCGCGATCATGGACGCAACCGTAGCGAGGTGCGCCGTCGATCCGCCGCGGCGGCGCCGGGTAGCGTGCCGCGCCATGACCTACCGAGTGATCCAGTGGAGCACCGGCAACGTGGGCATCCACGCGCTGCGGCTCATCGCCCGCCACCCCGACCTCGAGCTCGTCGGCCTCTGGGTCCACAGCCCCGAGAAGGTCGGGGTCGACGCGGGCACGCTCGCCGGCATCGAGCCGACCGGTGTGCTCGCCACGAACGACGTGGACGCGCTGCTCGCGCTCGACGCCGACTGCGTCTGCTACACGGCGACCGCCGACCTGCGCCCCGCCGATGCCCTCGCCGACCTGGAGCGCATCGCCGCCTCGGGCAAGAACATCGTGTCGTCGTCGGTGGTGCCGATGATCTGGCCCGAGCACATGCCGGCCGGTCTGCGGGCCCCGCTCGAACGGGCCTGCGACGAGGCGGGCGTTTCATGCTGGACCTCGGGGATCGACCCGGGCTGGGCGAACGACCTGCTCCCGCTCGTCCTCTCCGGATCGTGCGAGTACATCGACTCCGTGCGGATGATGGAGATCGTCAACTACGCGACCTATGCGCAGCCCACGGTGCTGTTCGACACGATGGGGTTCGGCGGCTCGCTCGACGAGACCCCGATGCTGCTGATGCCGGGCGTCCTCACGTTCGCGTGGGGCGGCGTCGTGAAGGCGGTCGCGGCCGGGCTCGGCGTGGAACTCGACGAGATCCGGGAGGTGCACGAGCGGGTGCCGACGCCGAAGGACGTCGACCTCGGGTTCGGCGTCGTGCGCGCCGGTACGACGGGCGCCATGCGCTTCGAGGTCCAGGGCATCGTCGGCGGGGTGCCGCGGGTCGTCCTCGAGCACGTGACGCGCATCGACGACGACCTCGCGCCGGACTGGCCGCAGCCGGTCGGGCACTCGGGCTACCGGATCGTGGTGAGCGGCAACCCCTCGTACACGTGCGACGTGCAGATGATGGGCGACGACGGCGACCACAACACCGGCGGCCTCGTCGGGACGGCCGGCCGGATCGTGAACGCGATCCCGGCCGTGTGCGAGGCCGTGCCCGGTCTCCTCTCGGTGCTCGACCTGCCGCTCGTGCCGGCGAAGGGGCTCGTCAGGTCCTGACCGCGAGTTCGGCGGCGTCGCGGAAGGCGCCCTCGAGTCGCTCGACGGCCCGGGCGTCGCCGATGACATCCACGGGGACGCCCGTCGCGCCGAACGCGTCCACGAGGCCGGATCCGCCGGGGCCCGGCGCAGCACAGAGCACGCTCGTGGCCGGGATCGCGGCGTCGGTGCCGCTCCCGTCGGTGACGAGGACCGCCTCGGTGGTGATGGCCGTGGCCCGGGTGCGCATCCGCAGATCGACCCCGGCCGCCTCGAGATCCGCGATCCAGCGGAACCGCCCGGGCAGGCCGAGTTCGATCCCCACCACGCCGCTCGGTTCGACGACCGTGACCGCATGGCCGCGCCGGCGCGCGAGGCGCGCGAGCGTGAGTCCCGCCTTCCCGCCCCCGAGGACGACGACCGGGCCCTCGGGGAGTGACACGTCCCCGGCCGCCCACGCCTCGAGCGCACGCGTCGCGTGCACGTGCGGTGCGTCCGCGCCGGGGAGCGCCGGGGTGTCCCACGCAGCACCGGTGGCGAGCACGACCCGGTCGAACGTGGCGGCGTCGGCCGGTGTGGCGGCGCGGTCGAGGACGATCTCGACGTCGTGGCGCGCGACCTGGCCCATGAGCCAGGTGAGCATGCGATCGAGGTGCTCGTCGCCGCCCGCGGCGACGGTGAGCATGCCGCCGAGGCGCGGGCCGGCCTCCTGCAGCACGACGCGGTGACCACGGGCGGCGAGCCGCCAGGCCGCGTCGAGGCCCGCCGGCCCACCGCCGACGACGAGCACGCGCCGCGCCGCCGGCGCGGGGGTGATCGCGAGCTCGGCGTCGCGCGCCGTCTCGGGTCGCGCGACGCAGGCGACGTGGGTGTTGAGGAAGATGTTGCCGATGCAGCGGTACTGGTAGATGCACGGCCGTGCCTCGGCGAGCCGGTCCTCGGCGATCTTCACGGGAAGATCGGGATCGGCGAGCAGGCGGCGACCCATCGCCACGAAGTCGGCGTCACCCGCCGCGAGTACGGCCTCGGCCGCCTCGGGATCGAGGTGCCCGAAGGTGATGACGGGGACGGACCCGCCGATCGCCGATCGCACGGCGGCGGCGGCGGCCACGAGCGCGCCGGGGGTGTGCGGCGTGTGCGCGTCGGTGATCCCGGTACCCACGGACGGATCGGCGTACGCGCTCACGTGGAGCGCGTCGGCCCCGGCGGCGACGAGCCGGGGCGCGAGGTCGATCGCATCGTCGATGGTCTCGTGCGGATCACGGTGGTGCTCCACGGAGTTGAACCGCACCCAGAGCGGGAAGTCCGGACCGACCCGGTGCCGGGTCGCCGTGAGCGTCTCGAGCAGGAGGCGGTCGCGACCGGTGCGGTCGCCGCCCCACTCGTCATCGCGGGTGTTGGTCGCGGGGGAGCGGAACGCGTCGAGGATGTACCCGTGGCCCCCGTGGAGTTCGACTGCGTCGACCCCGGCCCGGCGGGCCCGGTCCGCCGCCGCCGCGAACGACTCGATCACGGTGAGGAGGTCCTCGGTCGACGCGATCCGCACGTCGACGCGCGAGGTCGGTGCGGTGAAGGGTCGTTGCATCGCGGCCTGCTCGTCGTCGCTGACGACGCGCCCGATGCGATCGGGTCCGTGGTAGTGCGGGGCGGCGGGCATGAGCAACGGGCTGCCGGTCTCGATGGCGTACAGGGACTGCGGACCGCCGTGGGTCAGTTGCAGTGCCAGCCGCGCGCCATGGCGCTGGACCCGCCGGGCCAGCTCGGCGATGCCGGCGATGTGCTCGTCGGTGTGCAGCGCGGTCTGCTCGGCCGAGAAGGCGCCGCCCGGGTAGTCCACCGCCACCGACCCGACGAGGATGAGGCCGACGCCGCCGCGGGCCCGCGCCTCGTAGTGGTCGATCTGACGGGCCGAGACGGTGCCGTCCGACTCGGCGAGCGCGTCGCCCATCGGGCACATGAGCATCCGGTTCCGGACGGTGAGGGTGCCGATGCGTCCAGGGGCGAGCAGGTGGGGGAACGCCGTCACCGGGGCATCGTGCCACCTCCGCCCCCGGGTTGCGCGTCCCCCGTCCACCCGTGGGAACCTACGGCCATGCTCGAAGGACACGTCCACCCCGACTTCGCGCCGGTCGCCGCCGCGCTGCGGAACGCCCTCTCGCACCGACGGGGCCACGCCGGCGGCGGCGCGGTCGCCGTCATCCATCGGGGTGAGGTCGTCGTCGATCTCTGGGGCGGGACCCGCGACGACGGTGACCGGCCCTGGTCCGCCGACACCGTCGGCCTGTCCTTCTCGACGACGAAGGGTGTGGTCGCGACCGTCGCCCACCGCCTCGCAGACCGCGGGCTCCTCGACGTGGACGCGCCCGTGGCCGAGTACTGGCCGGAGTTCGCCGCGGCGGGCAAGGAGCGGATCACCGTGCGTCTGCTGCTCGCCCACGACGCGGCGATGCACCGGCTGCGCGGGATCGTGCCGGACGCGTTCGCGATGCTCGACTGGGACGCGACCTGTGCGGCGCTCGCTGCGGCCGCGCCCATGTGGGAGCCGGGGACGCGGGCCGGGTACCACGGTGTCACCTATGGATGGCTCGTCGGCGAGGTCATCCGCCGCATCACCGGCGACACCGTCGACGCGGCGGTCCAACGCGAGGTGGTCGGACCGCTGGGCATCGATGCGATGGGCATCGGTTGGCCGGAGCACCGGCGGGAGCAGCGGGCCGACCTCATCATCGCGTCGAGTCCGACGGCGCGGTTCGAGGCCCGAGCGGATCGGGGGGCCACGGTCCGGTTCGCCCGACCCACGATCGACGCCTTCGTCGTGCCCCGGTTCACGGACCTCATCCGCTCGGACGCCGTGTACTCGAGTGAAATGCCGGCCCTCAACGGCTGCTTCACGGCGCGCGGGCTCGCGCGCATGTACTCGGTGCTCGCCCGCGGCGGCGTCGACCCGGTCACGGGGGAGCGGTTCCTCGGCGAGGCCACGCTGCGGCGCGCCACGGAGATCCAGCGCCCGGGCCGGCGGCCGGACGCGGTGGTCGGGTTCCCGATGCGCTGGCGTCTCGGCTACCACATGGCGGCGACGAACCGCGGGGTCATCCCGAACGGGTTCGGGCACTTCGGCTTCGGTGGATCCGGCGCGTGGGCGAGCCCCGACGACGACCTCGCCGTGGCGTTCGTGTGCAACCGGGTCGCCGGGACGCCCTTCGGTGACTTCCGCATGCTGCGGATCGGCGCGGCGGCCGTGCAGGCGGCGCGCCGGCGCTGAGGCCCGCTACTGGAACGGGGTCGTGAGCACCGGTCGGGCCGACGCGTCGCACGCGATGAGCCCGGCGCGCTCGACGGCGGCGCCCCGGTGCTCGAGTGCTTCGAGGTACCCGGGGAACTGCCCGAGCGAGAGGAACGCCGCCCGACTCGGGTACCAGACCGCGACCACCTCGTCGTAGTCCTCGTGCTCGCAGCCGATGACCACCTCGCGGGCATCGGTCGACCACAGGATCGCACCGCCGGCCGCGGTGATCGCCTGGAACGCCACGATGCCGTACCGGAGGTAGGCCTCGCGCCCGGAGACGTCGGGGTCGGCGCCCGACCAGCCGTCGGGGTAAGCGGCGCGGTCGCGGTACTTGTTGAGGTTGAGCATGACCACCGGCGCGGGGTCGGTCGTGTCGACGACGGTGCGGATCGTCTCGAGGTCGGGCTGCACGTGGTCGGACATCGAGGACCTCCGGGTCGTGGCTACTTGGCCAGCAGGGCCAGGAGCGAGCGGGTCACGATCGCCTCGGCCTCCGCTGCGTCGTGCGCCGCGACGACCCGCAGGTACTCGATCGACTCGAACGAGCAGGCGACCTCGAGGGCGCTCAGGAGTTCGCGGGCGTCGGCCGGAGCGCGGCCGCGCAGCTCGCGGTCGAACTGCACCTCGAGCTGCTCGCGGAGCATGTTCCGGCGCTGCCGGATCGTGCGGCGCATGGCGGCGGACTGGTCGATGAGGTGTCGACCGCCCCGGACGATCGGGGCGATGGCGTCGTGGATCGCGATGCGTTGGTGCGCCAGCGCGGCGGCGCGCTCGGCCCGGGATCCGGTGGCGTCGGGCGCGTCGTGGAGCGCACCGATGCGCTCCCACTGCTGCTCCACCGCGATCTCGACGAGGGAGTCGAGGTCCTCGAACAGGCGGAACACCGTGCGGACGGACACGCCGGCCCGGTCGGCGACCTCGGCCGCGCTCGGCCGGAGCGTCCCCTCGCGGCAGAGGGCGAGCAGGGCCTCGACGACCGCGTCGTGGCTGCGCTGGGAACGGGCCCGCCGGCCGTCGACCGTGGCGTCGTGGTTCGAGAGCGCGCGCGTGATGCTCGTCGTTGCGTCATGCTTCGGCACCGCCTCAGGGTAGGAAATGGCAGTCGGAGTGTCAACTTCTGTTGACACCTCTCGAGGCGCGTCCGTACCATCCGGCGCGATGCCGTCCCGCCGTTCACACGTCCGAATCCACGCGTCGGCCGACCGGGTCTGGTCGATGGTCCGCGATCCGCTCGACTGGGCATGGTTCCCGGAGCTCGGGACCATGACGATGGAGGGGGATCGCCGGCACGTCTCGCTGCCGTCCGGTCTCCCGATCGTGGAGCGGATCGTCACCGTCGACGACGCCCTGCGGCGGTTCCAGTACGAGATCGTCGACAACTTCGTGATCTCCGACCACCTCTCGACGATCGACGTCATCGATCTCGAGGACGGCACCTGCCTCGTCACGTACTCGCTCGAGATCAAGCCCGACGCGATGGCGATCATCATCGGCTACGCGACCCACCGGGCGATCCACAACCTGCGCGACCTCGCAGAAGGAAACTGATCATGGGCCGTCGCATCCTCTTCGTCACGACCGATCAGCAGCGCTACGACGGTCTGGGCTGCAACGGGGGCCGGGTCGCCCGGACACCGGTCATCGACGCCATCGCCGGTCAGGGGGTGCGGTACGAGCGGGCCCACCCGCCGAACGTGGTGTGCATGCCGTCGCGTTCCACGATGGTGACGGGTCAGCACGTGCACCATCACGGCGTGTGGATGAACGGCGTGCCGTTGCCCGCCGACGCACCGAGCGTGGCCCGATACCTCCGCGATGAGGCCGGCTACCGCACCGCGCTCGTCGGCAAGGCCCACTTCGAGCCGCTGCTCGACCCGTTCCTCATGTTCGAGGAGAACCGGATGGCGATGTCGGACTCCTTCGGGCCGGTCCGCGGGTTCGAGCACGCCGAGTTCGCCACGCACGCGGCGCGCGGGTACTCGCACTACGCGCAGTGGATCGCCAAGGAGCACCCCGACGCGGCGAACGGCTTCTACCCAGTGCTCAACTTCAGCCTCGAGGTCAACGAGGCCGGGGGCGGGGACACCGGCGCGCCGCAGGTCGCCCTCAACCCGGTGCCGCGGGAGTGGTACCAGACGGACTGGGTCGCCGACCGCACGATCGCCTGGCTCGAGTCGCTCGACGCCGACGACGACTTCTTCTGCTGGATGTCGTTCCCGGACCCGCACCACCCGTGGGATCCGCCCCAGGCCGAGATGGGACGGTACGACTGGCGCGAGCTGGACCTGCCCGAGGGGTACCCGACCGACCGCGCGACGCGCGAGGCGATCCTCGACGCCAAACCGACCCACTGGCGCCGTTGGTACGACGGCACGCTCGTGTCGAACTACGAGGCACCGCGGGCCTGGGTCCCCTCGACGCTGACCCCGGAGCAGATCCTCGAGATCAACGCCCGCGTGCACGTGAAGAACGAACTCATCGACGAGGCGCTGGGCCGCGTCATGGCGGTGCTCGAGGCGCGGGGCTGGACCGACACCACCGACGTGGTCTTCACGACGGACCACGGCGAGTTCCAGGGCGACTTCGGTCTGCTGTTCAAGGGTCCGTACCACGTCGACTCGCTCATGCGCCTCCCGATGATCTGGCGGCCGGCGGCGAGCGCGGGGGTCGAGGCGTCGGTCGTCTCGGCCCCGGTCGGGATCCTCGATCTCGCGCCGACCTTCTGCGAGATCGCGGGGCTCCCGGTGCCCGAGTGGATGGACGGCGCACCGCTGCCGGCCTCCGATGCGGCGGCCGACGCGCAGGGCCGCGACTCGGTGGTCACGGTGTGGGACTCCGTGCACCCGAACGGCACCGCGATCCACCTCCGCACCATCCACCGCGACGGCTGGACCTGCACCTCGGCGCTCCCGGGGACCGTGCACGACGGTACCGAGGGCGAGCTCTACTGCCACGCCGAGGATCCGCTCCAGCAGGTGAACCGCTGGGACGACCCGAGCGTGCGGGCCCTGCGGGACGATCTCGTCGCGGCGTGCACCGCAGCGCTCCCGGACTGGTCGGGCCGCCCGGCGCCCCTCGCCGCACCGGTCTGACCCGTCGGGTCGCCGCGGGCTCGGGCTGGGTAGCCTGCGTCGCATGGCCGACCTCATCTTCCGCAACGCCACAATCGTCGACGGGACGGGCTCCCCGGCCAGCACGGGCGACCTCGCCGTGGCGGGGGACCGCATCGTCGCGGTCGGCGACTGCTCGGACGTCAGCACGGCCGGTGCCCGGATCATCGACGCCGACGGCGCGCTCCTGACACCGGGGTTCGTCGACCTCCACACCCACTACGACGGCCAGATCACGTGGGATCCGATCGTGGCGCCGTCGTCGGTGCACGGGGTCACGACGGTCGCCGTCGGCAACTGCGGGGTCGGATTCGCCCCGGCGGCCCCGGACCGGCACGACTGGCTCATCGGCCTGCTCGAGGGCGTCGAGGACATCCCCGGTACTGCGCTCGCCGAGGGCCTGACCTGGGACTGGGAGTCCTTCCCCGAGTACCTCGATGCGGTGGCCGGGATGGCGCGCACGGTGGACGTGGCGAGCCACGTGCCGCACGCGGCCCTGCGGACCTACGTCATGGGTGAGCGTGGTGCGGACCACACGACGGAGCCGACGGACGACGAGCTCGAGCGCATGGCCGCCCTCCTCGGCGAGGCGCTGGACGCGGGTGGCATCGGGTTCGCGACCTCGCGTACCGAGATCCACCGCACGAAGGACGGCGCGAACATCGGCACGCTCACGGCGGGCGAGCGCGAGTTGCTGGCGCTCGCCGACGTCATGCGGTCCCGCGGGCGCGGGGTGACCCAGCTCATTTCCGACTGCTACCTGTCCACCGACGAGGAGTTCGCGGCCCGGGAGTTCGACCTCATCGAGGCGTTCGCCCGGACCTCGGGTCGCCCGCTGTCCTTCACCGTGCAGCAGCCCTACCACGCCCCCGAACGGTGGCGGTACCTGTTCGAGCGGGTCGAGCGGGCCCGGGCCACGGGCCTCGACCTCAAGCCCCAGGTCGCGACCCGCCCGATCGGGGTGCTCGAGGGGCTCGAGGCCACGGCCAATCCGTTCCTCTTCTGCCCGTCCTACGGTCCGTTGCAGTTCCTGCCGCTCGCCGAGCGGGTGGCGGCCCTGCGCGACCCGGCCCTCAAGGAGCGCATCCTGCGCGAGCACGCCGAGTTGATGGCGGCCGTGCCCGACGGGCTCCTGCGCCAGCTCTCCGGCGGGTTCGACGTCATGTTCCGGCTCACCGACCCGGTCGACTACGAACTCGACCCGGGCGACTCGCTCGCCGCGGTCGCGACGCGCGCCGGGGTCGACGTGACCTCGCTCGCGTACGACACGCTCCTCGAGGAGGACGGCCGCCGCCTCCTCTACATCCCGCTGTTCAACTACGCGAACCACTCGTTCGACGACATCGCGGAGATGATCCGGGCGCCCTACTCGTTGTTCGGGCTCTCCGACGCCGGCGCGCACTGCGGTGCGATCTGCGACGCGTCGATGACGACCTCCACGCTCACGGTGTGGGCCCGCGACCGCCGGCACGGTGAGCGCCTGCCCCTCGAGTGGCTCGTGCACGGCCACACGCAACGCACCGCGGCCCACCTCGGGTGGCTCGACCGGGGTGTGCTCGCCCCGGGGTACCTCGCCGATCTCAACCTCATCGATCTCGACCGCCTCGCCTGCCGACCGCCCCGCATCGTCCACGACCTGCCCGCAGGCGGTCGCCGACTCGTGCAGGACGCGGCCGGCTACCGGGCCACCGTCAAGCGCGGCGTCGTGACCTTCGAGGAGGGCGAGCACACCGGTGCGCTCCCCGGCACGCTGCTTCGGGGCTCGATGCCCGCCCCCGCCTAGATTGCCGACGGTCCGCAGGGCGCGGATCCACGACGGTCGAGGGGTGCACATGGCGGGGAACGAGGGGCTGCTCTCCGGGGTGAGGATCATCGAGTTCTCGATGCTCGGCCCGGCCGCCATCACGACCGCCCTCGCCGACCTCGGGGCCGACGTCATCAAGATCGAGCCGCCCCAGGGCGACTACGTGCGCCGCATGACCTGGCCGATCGTCGAGGGCACCTCGCTCATGCACCTCCACGTGAACCGCGGGAAGCGCAGCCTGACCCTCGACCTGCGCACCGACGCCGGTGTGGCGCTCGCCCTCGATCTCATCCGCGAGGCGGACGTCGTCGTCGAGGCGATGCGCCCCGGGGGTCTCGCCCGGCGTGGCCTGACCTTCGCCCGGATGCAGGAGATCAACCCGCGCATCGTGCAGTGCACGATCTCGGGCTACGGCATGACCGGCCCGTACGAGACGCTCGCGAGCCACGGCATCGCCTACGACGCGTGGGCCGGCATCTTCGAGCCCGAGATCGACGACCACGGGTTCCCCACCATCCCGAACCACGTGTCGATCGGCATCAACGCGGCTCCGCTGTTCGGTGGGCTCGGCATCCTCGCTGCGGTCATCCGGGCCCGGGAGACCGGGACCGGATGTGCGATGGAGATCGCACAGTCGGACGCGGCGGCCGCCTTCGACTGGTACCGGAGCGAGTCCTTCAAGGCGTACGAGCGCCCGCAGAGCGAGGTCACCGGCAACGCCGCCGACGACTTCGAGCGCCGGGCGCCGGCGATCGCCGGGATGCGCGGTGGAGTTCGGTACCAGGTGTACGCGTCCTCCGACGGGTACGTGCTCTTCATGGCGTCCGAACAGCACTTCTGGAAGTCGTTCTGCGCGGCGGTCGAGCGCTCCGACATGTTCGATCGGTGGCCCGGGTCGGAGTACGGCGATCACGCCCGGGGCAACCTCGAGATGCAGACGGAACTCACCGCGATCTTCGGTGCGCGCACCACCGCCGAGTGGGTGCAGTTCGGCATCGACGTCGACGTGCCGATCGCCCCGGTGAACACGCCGCAGACGATGCAGGACGACCCGCAGTTCGCAGCACGGTTCTCCTGGATCCCGAAGGAGCGACTCGGCGCCGACCAGTTGCCGTTCCCGATCGTGGTGGAGGGTCAGGAGCCGCTCCTGCCGACCCGGGCCCCCGAGGTGGGTGAGCACACCGACGCCGTCCTCGCCGACGTGCTCGGACTCGACGCCGACGGCATCGCCGCGCTGCGCGAGCGGGGTGCGCTCGGCTAACCGAGCAGCGCGTCGGCGAACGAGCCGCCCGGACGCACGCCGGGCAGCACGGCGTACACCCCGCTGCCGACGGTCGTGAGGTAGGTGCGCAGGGCGTCGCTCGACGCGATGCGGGACTGGATCGGTACGAACTGCCGGCGCGGGTCCCGCTGGTAGGCGAGAAACAGCAGGCCGGCGTCGAGGGCGCCGGTGTCGGTGGTCCCGGCGCTGTAGTTGTACCCGCGGCGCAGCAGGCGGGCGCCCCCGTTCGCCGCGGGCGACGCGACACGGATGTGCGCGTCCGGTCCGATGCGTTCTGCGCCGGGCCCGCGCAGGACCGGTGCGCTCGTCTCGGTGCCACCGGTCAGCGGCGCACCGGTCGACCGGATCCGACCGATGGTCTCCTCCTGGTCGTCGAGGGTCTCGGCGTCCCACTGCGCGAGGTCCATGCGGATGCGGCGCACGACGAGGTAGGAACCGTGGCGCATCCAGGCGGGCTCGTCCCCCGCCCACACGACCCGGTCGAACTGGGCCCGGCCGGGATTCACCGTGCCGTCCTTGAACCCCATGAGGTTGCGCGGGGTGGGGCTCTCGGTCCCGCGCGAGGTCCCGAGGAAGCCGTCGAGCGACCACCGAGGGCGTGCGAGCCCCGCACCGGTCGAGGCGAGCGCGTGGATCGCGTGGAACGCGACCTGCGCGTCGTCCGAGCACGCCTGCACGATGAGATCACCGCCGCTCCACCGGTCGACGAGCGCATCGCCCTCGAAGGCGGGGAGATCCGCGAGCGGCGCGGGCCGGCGTGCGGCGAGCCCGAACCGGGCTCCCGGTTCGCCGGTGAGGAGGGAGGGCCCGACGCCGAGTGTGATGGTGAGGCCGGAGGGCCCGAGTCCCATCGCCTCGCCCGGATCGTTCGGCGCCCGGGTGACGTCGAGCACCGGACCGGCGGGCAGGCCGCGCGTCATGCGCTCGGCGGCGATGGTCCACGCGTCGAGCAGGTGGCGCAGGCCGGCCCGGTCGCTCGCCGTCACATCGAAGGCCGCGACCGTCGCGTGGCGCGGGGCGGGATCCGCGATGCCGGCCTGGTGCCGCCCGTGGAACGGGACGACCCGGGACGGATCGGCGGTGCCGTTCCGGGGTGGGGTCGCAGCGCCTGCGACGCCGGTGAGCGCGCCCGCCCCGAGCAGTCCGCCCGCGGCGCCGAGTCCGCCGAGCACGGCGCGCCGCGAGACGCGTGGCGTGAGGGTCGTGTCGTCGGACCCTCCGGGCACGGCGCGCTCAGCCCCAGTAGGTGCCGTCGAGCATCCGGCGCAGGGCCGGCCGGTGGTAGATGACCTCATCGGGGTCCTCGGGCCAGACGGCCTGGCCGAACCGCACGGTGCGTTCGTGCACGCGGGTCATCACGACGGCGTGGCGCAGCGCGGCGTACACCTCGAAGAACTCGAGGTTCGCGAGCGGGACGCCGGCCGCCGCCTCGTAGATCGCACGCACCCGGTCTCGGTGCATGAAGTCGGGGAGCCCGGGGAGTTCGAGCTGCTCGGTGATCTCCTGGAAGAACACGTGGAGGAAGATCATCCAGCCGACGTCGAGGCCGCGCGGCGCGAGGCCCGCCATCTCCCAGTCGAGCACGGCCGCCGGCGTGAACCCGTCGTACATGATGTTGCCGATCCGACTGTCGCCCCACGACACCACGGTGTCGCCCTCGTCGGCGGGCCAGTGATCCTCGAGCCAGGCGAACGCCTCGTCGATGATCGGATGCGTCCGGCCGTTGCGGACCCACTCGTAGTAGGTGCGTTGCGCCGCGACGTGGCGCCGCAGGTGCGTGGCGCCGGGCGCGTCGAACTCGAGGAAGGCGACGTCGGCGTTGGCCGGGTTCAGGGTGTGGAGTTCGGCGACGGCCTCGACCGTGGAACGCTCGAGCGTCGCGCGCTCCGCCTCGGAGGCCGCGAGCACCCAGCCGTCCATCGTGTAGGGCGGGATGTCGGGCGGTACCCGGCCGTCGACCCGGTCCATGACGAAGAAGGTCGACCCGAGGGGACCCCGATCCGTCTCGAGCCAGCGCATGCGCGGTACCGGGACTGCGGTGCGCGAGCCCACGAGCGAGATGATCCGGAACTGCGACTCGAGGTCGTAGACGGGGAAGACGGGGGTGTCCACGGTGTCCGGCTCCACGCGTGCCACGAGGTCGGCACGGTGCTCGCCGTCGGCGTCGCGCCACGACGCGTCGAACAGCAGCGTCTCGCTCGACATGCCGTTCGAGGCCGGACTCGTCACCGAGCCGATGCGCACACCGGTGGCGTCGGGGAGTCGCCCCGCCAGCCAGGTCTCGAGACGGTCCCGCATCGCCCCCGGATCGCGGCTCGTACGCGCGAGACCCTCCTCGAGCGCGGTGCGGTCGGGTTCGGGCGCGACGTTCGGATCGCTCATGAGCGCAGAGTCTGGCGCGCGTCGGGCGGCCGTGCCGGGCACGGGGCTGCCATAGTGACGGGGTCATCCGTACGGGAGGAGCGTCGGCGATGGGTGCAGGGACCTGGGAGAGCCACCACGCGATCACGGGGCTCATGTACCGGTACACGGAGGCGATCGACGCCGGGGACTTCGACGGGATCGGCGCGCTGCTCGGGGATGCGGCCCTCACGGCCGAGGGCGTCGCGGGGGAGACCCGGGGCGCGGCGACGATCGCCGAGTACTACCGGTCGATGAACCGGGTGCACCCGGACGGAACGTTGCGGACCCGGCACCTCACCGTGAACGTCATCACCGACATCGACGAGGCGGCGGACACGGCCACGGCGCGGTCGGGCTTCGTGGTGCTCCAGCAGACCGCAGCGCTCCCGCTCCAGCCCATCGTGACCGGGCGGTACCACGACCGCTTCGAACGGGTCGACGGCACCTGGCGCTTCGCCCGGCGCCACATGATCGTCGACCACGTGGGCGACGTCCGGGAACACCTCACGTTCGACCTCGGGCGCTTCATCGACGGCGCGTGAGCGTCGGCGTCGGTCAGGCCTCGATGCGGGTCATGTCCTCGGCGAGGACGATCTCGCCGTCGAAGTGCTCGGCGGCGAGATCGATCCACTCCTGACCCTGACCGAGGGGCGGGGCCGGTACCGGGTGGGTGAGCACGAGGGTGCGCACGCCGTGGCGCGCCGCCGTCCGCGCCGCGTCCTCGACGGAGGAGTGGTAGTCGAGGATGTCGGCGAAACGCTGCACGGGGATGTTGCGCACGACGTCGGCGCGGATCACGGTCTGCACGTAGACGTCGGCACCCGCACAGAGCGTGTCGAGTCCGGGACAGGGCACGGTGTCGCCGGCGATGGTGACGACCCGGCCCTCGGCCTCGATCCGGTACCCGACGGTCGGGTGCACGGGGGCGTGATCGGTCGGGGCCGCGGTGACCGTCACGCCGTCGGCGTCGAACACGATCCCGTCCCGGGCCTCGGTGACGAGGTTCTCCGGCTGCCACGTGAGGTCCTCGTGGTGGGCGAGGCGGTACCCGACGTCGTCGGTGAGCACCGCCATGGTGCGGTCGATCCACGCCGCGGTGCCCTCCGGCCCGACGATCGGGAGCGGGAGGGGCGCGAAGGACTGGATCCAGCGGGTCGTGATGACGTCGTTGACGTCGGTCGTGTGGTCGCTGTGCAGGTGGGTGAGCAGCAGCGCGTCGAGCATCCCCGGCGCCACCATCGCTGCGGCGAGCCGCATGAGCACGCCGCGACCCGCGTCGAACAGGAGGTGCTTGCCGCCGGTCTGCACGAGCGTGGCCGGCCCGGCGCGGTTCGGGTCGGGCAGCGGGGAGCCCGTGCCGAGGGTGGTGACGATCATGGGTGCTCCTGATCAGGTGGCGTCGGTGCGGACGAACGTGTCGATGATCTCCACGAGGCGATCGGGGGCGTCCTCCTGGATGAAGTGGTTCGCGCCCTCGATCTCGATGTGGTCGAGACCCTGCGCGCCGGGGATCAGCCGCTGCAGCTTGCGGTGGGCACCCGGCTTGTAGGCGACCATGTCGGCGGTGCCGAACACGGTGAGGAATGGCTTGGTCCAACCCTCGAGGTGGGTCCAGGTCTCCCGGCACTGCGGCACGCCCGGGTTGTCGGGCTGGACGGGGATGAGCAGTGGGAACTCGAGTGCGCTCGCCTGGTAGCGCTTGTCCGGGAAGGGGGCGTCGTACGCCGCGGTCTCCTCCGGGGTGAGCGTGCGCGTGACCCCTCCGCTCACGAGCGCCCCGATGGGGAGCTCGTCGGCGGCCTGGCTGAAGTCGAGCCACTGCTGCATGAACGCGTTCACGCCCTCGCCGACCGGCAGGCCGGTGTTCGAGGCGATGACACGGGCGAACCGGTCGCCCTCCCGGGCGAGCACGTTGAGCCCGATCGTGCCGCCCCAGTCCTGGCAGTAGAGCGTGACGTCGCGGAGGTCGTTCGCCACGAGCCACTGCGAGACGAGGTCGACGTGCCGGGCCAGCGTGAAGAACCGCCGGTCGGTCGGCTTGTCGGAGCGCCCGAGGCCCATGAGGTCGAGGGCGAGGACCCGGTGGCCCCGTGCGGCGAGCCCGCGCACCATGTGACGGTGGAGGTACGACCACGACGGGTTGCCGTGCATGAGCAGTACGGGTGCCGAGGCGCGCGGGCCCTCGTCGATGTGGTGGAACCGCAGCACCGTCCCGTCGTCGGCGGTGACCTCGGTGTAATGCGGCGCGAAGTCGTAGCCGGGGAGCCCCTCGAACCGCTCGTCGGGGGTGCGCAGGACCTCGACCATGGTCAGCGGGCTGCTTCGACGGTCTCGACGAGCCGGTCGACGCGCGGCTCGGCCAGCACGACCACGACCTGCTCCTCGACGCCCGCCACGTCGACGAGCGCGGCGACGGCGTCGGGCCGGACGCGATCGAACCGCACGTCGTTCCAGGTCCGGTCGTCGCCGAGGATGACCCCGTCGACGGTGAACGACGCGACGGGGGTGACGCCGTCGGGGTCGGGGCCGGCGCCGCCGTCGGCGACCCGACGCACCCGCAGCACGAGCGCGCCGTCGGACGCGGTGCCGGGTCCGGTCGCCACGGGCTCGGTGCCCATGACGATCGTGAACTCCATGCCCGCCTCCTTGTGCTCGTGCTGGGCCTTGAAGTCGTCGCGTCGCTGCATCTCGAAGAACGCGGCCCGGGTCGGGTAGTCGACGATCCCGATGCGGTCCCATGCGGGCGAGCCGGCCGGCTGCTCGACGACCGACGCGAGGAAGGCCGCCTGTGCGCCGACGGCGGCGAGCGGTCCGAGCGGCGCGTAGCGGTCGTCGGCGGCCTCGCCCGAGATCTGCTCCGCGTTGCCCTCGCCGTACTGCGCGACCCGGTGGTACTTCATGAGGTTGAGCATCCAGACGTGGCCGTCCTGCTCGGCGGGGAGGTGGAGCCAGCGCCCCGCGGTCTCCACGTTGATCTGCCCGTAGGCCGGGGACTTCGCCATGGTCGCCTCTGTTCGTGCATCGGGCCGGCACGCTCGACGCGACCGGCGGGTATCGGCAGTCTGTCTGCCAATACCCTCGGGGCGCAAGGGGACCGGGAACGCGACGCGGCTCCCGACCGTTCCCGCCGCAGAGCCACCGCCCGACGGACCGCCGGGTCAAGATGGCACACCGACCGACCGAGGGGACGCGGCAGTGGACCGCTTCGACTTCATGACCACCGTGTTCGTGATCCTCACCCTCGTGGCCATGGCCGCGGTCGGCGCGGCGGTGGTGCTCGCGGTGGGGGGCGCCCTCATCCCGTCGGTGCGACGGGCCCGAGCGGCGGCCGTCGCGCTCATCGGCCCGGAGGCCCGGCGCCTCGCGTTCGCCGTCGCCCTCGTGTGCACCCTCGGCAGCCTCTACTACTCGGAGATCGAGCGGTTCACGCCGTGCCGGCTCTGCTGGTACCAGCGGATCTGCATGTACCCGCTCGTCGTGATCCTCCTCGTCGGGTTCTGGAAGCGGGATCGGTTCACGCGACTGACGGCCCTGCCGTTCGTCGTGTGCGGGCTCGGAGTGTCGACCTGGCACTTCCTCGTCGAGCGGTACCCGACCCTCGAGGGCAACTCCTGCGGCCTCGAGGTCAAGTGCTCGGCCCCATGGTTCACCGAGATGGGCTTCATCACGCTGGCGTTCATGTGCCTGTGCGGGATGGCCCTCATCGGTACGCTGCTGCTCGCCGATCGCGCGCACGAGCGCGCCACCGAGGAGGTCCCGGCATGACCAACGGAGCCCGCAACTCGCGATCGTGGCTGTGGCCCGCGCTCATCGCCGGGGTGGCGGCCGTGCTGGTCCTCGCCTTCGTCCTCTCGAGCGGGGGCGACGACGACGGCGGCAGCGGTACGACCTCCACGACCAACTCGAGGGGCGGGGAGATCTCGAAGCGGGTGACCGTCGACGGCGCCGCGCTGCCCGAGTTCACGACGTCGGTCGACGATCCGGCGATCGGGGAGGCCGCGCCGAAGCTGGTCGGCAACGACTTCGCCGGTGCGCCGGTGACCCTCGGCGGCGCGTCGGGGAAGCCGCAGGTCATCGTGTTCTTCGCGCACTGGTGCCCGCACTGCCAGCGCGAGGTGCCGATCATCGTCAGCCTCGCCAAGGGCGGAACCTTCGACGGCATCGCGCTCGGCGGCGTCTCGACCGGCACGACCGATCAGGCGGTCAACTACCCGCCGTCCGCATGGCTCGACCGCGTCGGCTGGCCGGCGCCCGTGCTCGTCGACACGGCGAACCAGACCGCGGCCGAGGCCTACGGCCTCACCGGGTACCCGTTCCTCGTGTTCGTGAACGAGGACGGCACGGTGGCCGGCCGATGGTCGGGTGAGATGCCCGAAGCGGACCTCGAAGCCGTCGTCGAGGCGTTCAAGGCGGGCACGACCCCGCTCCCGTTCCCGGGCGGCTGACCCGCAGGCGTGCGCGCCGGGCGGGCTCGCGCCTCAGGTCGCGCGTGCTGCGGACTCGCCCGCCCGCGACATGCCCGACGGGCGGGCTCGCGCCTCAGGTCGCGCGTGCTGCGGACTCGCCCGCCCGTCGTCCGAAGAACGAGCCGTCGCCGAGGCTGATGCCGGAGACGTAGCCGTGCGCCGCGATGCCGGCGGTCGTGCGGCCGGCCGCGTACAGGCCGGGCACCGGCGCACCGTGCGCGTCGAGCACCCGTGACTCCGGATCGGTGGTGAGGCCGCCGAGGGTGAAGGTTGCGTAGATCGCCTTCGACCCCACCCGCAGATCGATCGCGCCGAGCGGCGGACGCAGCGGCACCAGGAACTCCGGCTCCTTGTGCCACTCCGGATCCTCGCCGCGTTCGGCCCCGGCGTTGTACGCGGCGATCGTGTCGGCGAGGGCGGCGGGCGGCACACCGATGTCGGCGGCGAGTTCCTCGGCGGTCTCGGCCGCCCACTGGATGCGCATGCCCACGAAGTTGACCTCGAAGGTCTCCTCGCTCACGATCATGAAGATGTCGCCGCCGCGCCCGGCGAGGGCCTGGTGGCCGATGCGCCCGGTGTAGGTGTCCTCGTTGATGAACCGCCGCCCGTCGCGATCGACGAGGATGTTGCGGGCCATGCGGTGCGGCGGACCGATCGGGAGCGCGCACTCGAAGGAGCCCATGCGCGTCGACGCGCCGCCCGCGCCCCAGCCGAGGCGGATGCCGCGCCCGTCGTCGTTGTCCTGTCCGACCCGCCAGGCGGGGAACGGTCGACCGGCGTCCGGACAGTGCTCAGCCACCATCTCCTCGTTGAAGATGAACCCGCCCGCGGCCAGCACGACGCCGCCGGCGGCCCGCACGGTGACGTCGCGGCCGTCGAGGCGGACCACGAGGCCCACGACCCGGCCCGCGTCGACGATGAGGCGCTCGGCCCGGGCGTCGGTGTGGACCTGCACCGGGGTGGTTGCGAGTGCGGCGGCGAGGCGTTCCATGATGAAGCCGCCGGCGGTGTCGGGGAACTCGGGGTGGTGGCCGCGGGGGACGACGTCGGCCACCTCGTTGAAGGGCCACGAGTCCTCGCCCCCGGAGAAGCACAGCCCGGCCTCGGTGACCGGTTCGCGGTTCGGTTCGTCGCAGAACTCGGCCCTGAAGGGCACGCCGTGGTCGACGAGCCAGTGGTAGTGGGCGACCGAACCCTCGCAGTAGGCGCGCACCTTGTCGGCATCCGCATCGGGACCGCAGGCTGCGAGCAGGAACCGCTCCATGTTCTCGGGCGTGTCGTGGAACCCGAGCGCCTCCTGGATCGGCGTGCCGCCGCCGAGGTAGATGAGGCCCCCGGAGAGCGCCGAGGTGCCACCGGCACCGCCGGCCCGCTCGAACGCCATGACGCGCGCGCCGGCCTCGGACGCTCCGATCGCCGCGCAGGTGCCGGCGATGCCGAGTCCCACGACGGCGACGTCGGTGTCGAGATCCCAGACGTCGACCTCGGCCGCGTCGAGGGGTGCGATGGGATCGGTCTCGCTCACAGCTTCGTGATGACCTCGTCGGCGAACCGGGCGAGGGAGTCGAGCTTCACCGAGAGGTCGTTCGGGTCACCGCCGTAGAAGTACCACGGCACCGTCTGGAGTTCGGTGACGCCCTTCTCCTCGAGGCGCTTGTAGCCGTCGAGGTCGAACACGTCGATGCAGAGCGCGTTCACCTCGAACGGCACGTGCTCCCGGCCGTACTCGGCGCGGTAGCGCGCGAGTTCGCCGAGGGCGTGGGTGATCTCCTCCTCGGAGTTCTGCACGGAGATCCACCCGTCGGCGAGGCGCGCGGCCCGCCGGAAGCCGGGGTCGCTGAGGCCACCGACGTAGATGGGCACGGGCCGCTCGGGCGCGGGCGACATCATGAGTCGGTCGAAGTCGTAGAACCGACCGTGGTACTCGTGGAACTGCGGGCCGCCGCCCCCGCAGAGCAACTGCAGGATCTCGATCATCTCATCGGCCCGCTTGCCCCGGGTGCGCATGTCGGTGTGGGTCCAGGTGAACTCCTCGGGGATCCACGAGAGGCCGACCCCGAGCGCGATGCGCTCCCCGGACAGCACCGCCATCGACGAGAGTTGCTTGGCGACCATGAGCGGATCGCGGATCGGCAGCTTCACGACGTTCGTGAGGAAGCGGACGCGTTCGGTCACCGCGGCCATCGCGGCGATGGAGACGAACGGGTCGACGAAGGGTGTCTCGGCCGGCCAGAACCGGCCACCGTCGGCGCTGTAGGGGTACTTCGCCGACACGGTCTCGGGGTAGAAGACCGAGTCCGGCACGGTGATGGAGTCGAACCCGGCCGCCTCGGCGGCGCGCGCCATCGGCAGGAGGTGGTCGGCGGGGAACATGGGGAATGCGGCGGTCCACTTCACGGACCGGCACACTACGCAGGGCGGGCCTCAGGCCTCCGTTTCGACCCGGATGCGGGTGATCCCGGGGAACGCGCAGGAGTAGAGGTCCCGGCCGAACCCGGGGGCCGGGAACACCGGAGCCATGAGCGGTGAGCCGGTGTCGACCCGTCCCCGTTCGGCCCCCGTCCCGATGTCGATCACGACGAGCTGCTCCATCATCCGCTCGAGGTCGTGGTCGTGGGTGACGAGCTCACCGGTGTCCGGGTACAGGATCATGTGCGGTCCGTGGCCCTGCTCGCGGCGCCAGCGGACGCTCGTCGTCCCGTCCCCGTGGATGTCGAACGCCGTCATGACCGCGTTGGCGCTGTCGAACCCGACGGCGATCCCCCGGGTCTCGTCGACCACCGGCGGGTTCGCGACGATCCCCATGGGGGCACCGCAGATCTCGTGGAGGGTCACCGAGCCGTCGGCGAGGTCGGCGCGCACGAGGTGGAGCGGCGCGGGGGAGGCGCCGTTCGTGCGGAACGATCCCTTCGCCATGAATCCCTCGGTTCCCTCGCCGTTGTCGAGGAACCAGGCCGCACCGCTCGCGATCACCGCGTCCCAGCCGTAGGTCTGGCCCTCGATCGTGCGGTACAGGCCGGCGAAGGCGGTGTCGAGGGTCCAGCCGTCGTCCCACTCGAGACGGAAGATGTGATCGGTCCCGACCACGTAGAGGGTCGTGCCGTCCGCGCTCAGGCGCGCGATCGAGCGCTCCGGGAGCACGAACTCGGCGGCGCGCGGCTCGAGGGTGACGGGGTCGAGCGCCATGATCCCGGTCGGCTCGTCGGTGTCCTTGCCGAAGTCCTTCGTGACCATCGTGCCGTCGTCGAGCAGCACGAACGAGTTGTACGGCCGCTCCCGGGGGAGTTCGCGTGCGGCGAGCACCTCGAGGGTGTGCGGGTCGAGGCGGTGCGCCCAGCGACCGTAGGTCTGGAGGATCGAGCCGTCGGCCGCCACCGCGATACCGCCCGGCCACGTCGGGCCCGCCGGGAGCTCACCGGAGGACGCGAGCGGCTCGAGCGTGATCGGATCGATGCGCTCGACCATCCCGACCGTGTCCGGCCCGAGCGTGTGGCGCTGGAGGTACAACTCGCGCTCGTCGCGCTGCACGACCATCGTGGCGGCCGGGTCGAACCGGAAGTACGCGGCGAGGCGCTCGCCCGGCTGCAGGTCGAGCCCGGCGCCGAGGTGGGGCACCTGGTTGCGGCGCGGTCCGCCGTCCTCGGCCGGCCAGCGGCTCGGGTAGTAGGCGGGCGACGGGTGCGAGTCGACCACGGTGGCGCTAGAGGTCGGGGAGGCCGAGGGCGAGGTTCGCCTCCTCGAGGCCGCCGTCGATCTCGAACAGCTTGCCGGTCACGAACGAGGATGCGGGCGAGGCCAGGTACACGGCGCCGATCGCGATGTCCTCAGGCTCACCGAGGCGCTTGAGCGGGGTGCCGGCCACCATCTCGGTCCGCAGACCGTCGTCGGTGAGCACGGTCTCGAGCGCGCTCGTGGCGATGGATCCGACCGCGATGCCGTTCACCCGGATCCTCGG
>JBJTWK010000070.1:0-2847 GCA_046081705.1 Actinomycetes bacterium
CGCCGACCTCATCGGCTTCTCCTACTCCTCGGCCCTCGGCGTCGGCCGGGCCGGCACCTTCCTGCCGTACCCGTCGAACCGCCGGACCACGGCACTCGGCCACGCCCCGTGGCCCGAGGGCCTCGGCATCGTGCTGCGCCGCCTCCACGAGGAACTCGACGGGCGACCGCTGCTCATCGGGGCGCTCGGCCTCGGCACCGACGACGACGCGTGGCGCTGCGACCACCTGCGGGAGTGCGTGGCGGTAGTGGACGAGGCGATCGCCGACGGCGTGGACGTGCGCGGACTCCTCCACCGGACCGGCGTGGACGAGTACGAGTGGTCGCAGGGGTACTCGGTCCCCTTCGGGTTGTTCACCCGTGATCGCGAACCTCGCGAGTCGGCCCTGGTCGCCCGGGAGTTCGCCACCCGCTGACCGGGGCGATTGCCCGATCCAAGCGGTGCGCGTAGGTTCCCCCGGGGTCGGGCGGTCCGATCCGGTCGGAGGAGACGCCCGTGGCCCGGTTCCGCAAGCCCCACGCCATCGCCCTGACGATGGTCCTCGGCGGGGGGATGCTCCTCGGCGCCGTCGCCATCGGCGCGGTCGGGAGCGGCACCCGCAGCGTCCTCGTCCCGATCGCGCCCTGCCGCCTCGTCGACACCCGTTCCGCACCGCTCACGGTCGGCACCCGGGCCACCCCGATCGGCGGCGGCCAGACCGTCACGTTCCAGGTGACCGGCACCAACGGCAACTGCACGATCCCGAGCGACGCCACCGGCATCGCCTCGAACGTCACGACCGTGAACCCGAGCGCGTCCTCGTACCTCACCGTGTTCCCGGCCGACGCGGCGAAGCCCAACGCGTCGAACCTCAACTGGACGGCGTCGTCACCGCCGACCCCGAACCAGGTCACCGTCGGACTCTCGGCCGGTGGCGCCGTCAAGGTCTTCAACCTCACCGGCACGATCGACGTCATCATCGACGTCGTCGGCTACTACGCCCCCGAGTCGGGCGGTGGTGGCGGCGCGACCGGACCCACCGGGGCGACCGGGGCGACCGGGGCCCGGGGCGCCACGGGCGCAGCCGGTTCCGTCCAGAACTGCGACGCCACGCCGGCATCGGGCATCAACCTCGCACAATGCTCGCTGCTCACGTTCAACGTCACCGGCCAGAACATCGCCGGGATGAACCTCGCCGGGGCCTTCATCTCGTCCGTCCAGGCGGCCGGCGCCGCGCTGCGGGGCACGAACCTGTCCTCCACCTTCCTGCCGGGCGCCAACCTCGTCAATGCCGACCTGGGCGGCAGCCTCGCGAGCGGGCTGTCGTTGGTGAACGCCGACCTGAGCGGCGCGATCCTCCGAGACGTGGTCATGCCGCAGTCCTCGCTCGACGGAGCGACGATCTTCGATACGAACTTCATCAACGCGAACCTGCGGAACGCCTACTTCGGCGATGCCTCAGGTAGTGATGCGAACTTCGCGTACGCGGACCTCTCGGGCGCGAACCTCGGAACGGCGACGCTCACATCGGGCTCGTTCCGATTCATGAGCGCGGTGGGTCTGCAGGCTCTGGGGGGCTCGCTCCTCGGGTCCGACCTGACCGGCGCCGATCTCCGCAACGCCTTCTTCAACGGGACCAACCTCCGGAACACGTTCTGGGCCTATGCCGTCCTCGACACCACGAATTTCCTGAACGCCGATCTGCAGGGCGCGAACCTCTTCGGCGCCGACCTCAGCAAGGTCGGCTGGACCAACACGATCTGCCCCGACGGCACGAACTCCGACTCCCACGGGTTCACCTGCGTCGGCCACCTCTAGCACGATGACCCGCGGATTCCGCAAGCCCCACGCGGTCGCGCTGGCGCTCATCATCGGCGCGGGTGGGATCGGCGCGATCGCGCTCGGGGCTGCGGACAGTGGCACCGCCTCGGTGCTCGTGCCGATCGCACCGTGCCGCCTCATCGATACGCGTGCGAGCTCCCAAGTCGGACCGCGCTTCCTGCCGATCGGGCCCGGACAGACCGTGACGTTCCAGGTCACCGGAACGAACGGCAACTGCACGCTGCCGGCGGGCGCCACGGCGATCGCGTCGAACGTCACCACCGTGAACACGACCGCCGCGTCCTACCTGACGGTGTTCCCGGCGGACGCGACGCGACCCACCGCGTCGAACCTCAACTGGACCGCCGGTGCCCCGCCCACGCCGAACCAGGTCACCGTCGGACTGTCGACGACCGGCGCGGTGAAGGTGTTCAACCTGACCGGGAGCGTCGACGTCATCATCGACGTCGTGGGGTACTACCGGGCCGAGGGCGGGACCGGCGGTGTCGGACCCACCGGCGCGACCGGGCCCACCGGCGCGACCGGGAGCCGGGGCCTCGTCGGCGAGCAGTGCGCGGCCACGCTCTCCTGGTACGACACCTCGTGCCGGGTCAACACCGTGGCGGTGGGCGCGGCGCCGGTCGGCATCGCGGTCACCTCGAACCGGATCTGGATCGCCAACTCGGGGTCCGGGACGCTGACGAAGATCAACCCGAACACGAACGCGACGATCGCGACGGTGACGGTCGGCAGCGACCCCGGCCCGATCGCCTACGACGGCACGGCGATCTGGGTCGGCAACCGTGGCGACGGCACGGTGTCGCGCATCGATGCGAGCGCCAACACGGTCGTGACCACGATCGACGTCGAGGGCACGCCGAGCGGCATCGCGTCGGACGGCACCGCCCTGTGGGTGGCGGTGACCGAGCGCGACCTCATCGTCCGGATCGACCCGGCGACCAACACGGTGACCGGCACCGTCGCCGCGCCCGACGCGCCGGGTCCGATCGCCTTCGACGGCAAGTTCCTGTGGGTCGGCGGCGGGAG
>JBJTWK010000071.1:0-6010 GCA_046081705.1 Actinomycetes bacterium
GAGCGCGTCGTACTCGGCGTCGGAGATCTCGGGGTCGTCGTGCCCGTAGTACCGGTCGTCGTGGTGCCGGATGAGGGCCCGCAGCGCATCGACCCGGGCCTCGACCGCCTCCGCGTCGATCCCGGCGGAACGGTCCGTCGCGCCGTGGGTGGGCGCGTCGGCGGGTTGGTCGGCGGCGGGCGGGACGTCCTTCGGCACGTCGGGGAGGTTACCGATCGGGTCGGACCGCCACGCGGGCCGCGGTCACGACCACGGCCGCGAGCGCGCCTCCTGCGACGAGGAGCCACCCGGCGAGTTCGAGTCCCTCCTCCACCGCGGCCTCGAACTCGTAGAGCCAGCCGCCGTGGTCCGACCCGAGCGCGAACCAGATCGGCGAGGTGAACTCGAGTGCGATCGCCGCAACGAGTGACCAGAGCCCGACCATGATCCGTCGGCCGACGCCGCCGGGAGCCCGCCGGGCGAGGACCGCGAGCCCGATGAACGCGAACGCGAGCACCGGCGACGTGCAGGTCACCCAGAGGATGCGACCCGCATGCTCGATCGGACCGATCTCGGCGATCGTGATCCGCTCGTGCAGCGCCACCGCATCGTCGAGCGAGAAGAACGCGACGATCGCGGCGGTGGCGAGGAGCAGGGCGCGGCACCGTTCGACCTGGAGCGCCACCGTCGCCACCGCGGCCGCGGCGACGAGGGTCGCGGCGCTGCTCGCCCACGTGAACACGCCCTGATCGGCGTCGGCGTTGAGCAGCCCGAACCGGAAGTCGAGCGGCACCGCGTTCACGAGGTGTGCGACCCCCTGGACGATCGCGGCGAGGACCGCGAGCGCCGTCACCCGGTGCAGGAGCCGTGCGACGTCCCGCTCGGTGGCGGCGGGGACCGCGGGGTCGTCGCCCCACAGCGCCCCGGAGGCGCGGTCGACGGGGGCGAGGAGTCGGCGCGTGGTGCGGGAAGCGTCCATGGGACCGTCATCATGGCGCGCCCGCGCCGGATCCGGCTCGGTCAGGCCCCGACGGTGAGCCGGGCCGCCACGGCCTGGTCGCCGATGCGGTCGGCCATCTCCCGCGCCACCCGCAGGGCCCGCACGGCCTGGGACTCCCCGTGACCGGCGAGGCCGCACGCCGGTGTCACGAGTCCGTGCGTCCGGAGTCGCACCGGGTCGCAGCCGCGCCGGGTGAGGTCGCACCAGAGCCCGACGAGTCGTCGCCACGGACCCTCGGTCGAGTCGCCGAGCGGTCGGTCGGTCGGCACCGCGCCCCACGCGATCCAACCGTCGGCCTCGAGGTGCCGCATGAGGGTGTCCGACTCCGCGACGAGCGCCTCGGACGCCGTGAGCCCGAGCACGTCCGGTCCCGCCGCGTGCGCGATCCGCAGGTCGCCGTCCCCGCAGACGTGGACGCCGGTCACGCAGGTGACCTTGGCGAGCGTCGACGAGAGGGCGTCGATGGCGTCGTCCCGATCGATCGGATCGTCGCCGCGCGCCCACTGCACGAGCGCCGGCTCGTCGAGGAACAGCAGCACACGCGCCGACGGCAGTCGAGCCTCGATCGTCGCCTGGAGGTGCACGGCCCATGCGTCGGCGCAGGCGCACGCCCGCTCGAAGGCGAGTGCCGTGGGCAGACCGGCCGCCACGAGGGCCACGCCGAGCGTGAGCGGACCGGTCATCTGCACCTTGACGCGGGCGAGGTCCTCCTCGCGCCCGCGCGCCGCTGCGAGGAGAGCGGTGAGACCCGAGTGCGACTCGGGGTCGATGACGACGTCCGGCGCACCGGTCGCCGCAGCGGCGTCGACGGTGATGGAACCGTCGGGCGCGATCCGGACCTCGGGCAGCACCTCGAGCCACTGGGCGAGCATCCCCTCGCGCGGGCCGCGGTTCGGCAGCTGCGGGACGAACGGGAGCCGCGGGGTCTCGGCGAGGACCAAGTCGACCGCACGCTCCGCGTCGACCCCCGGCAGACTGCCGATGCCCGTCGCGAGGCCCGGCACGAGGAGCGCAGCGTGCGGACCCGACGGCATGCGCCGTACTGTACGGAGGTTCCTTCCCAAACCCCGAACGCGGAGCACCACCCTGAGGACGAACCTGCTGCGCGTGGTGTGGGTGAGCCTCCCGATCACGACCGCGCCCGCGATCGCCGCGTGTCTCGAGCCGCACTCGGCACCCGTGCGGAACGTCACGGTCGCGCTGCTGGCGCTCGCCTGGATCGTCACCCTCGCGTCACTCGCGGTCGCTCGACCCCTTGGTCTCACGGCGTTGCGCAGCGGCGCACCGGTCGCGTTCGGTCTGGCGATCGTCGCCGCAGGGTCCGGTCGGCCCGCCCCGGCCGCCGCCATCGCGGCGCTGGGCGCGACCGGTGCCGCCGCGATCCTCGCCGGGAGCGCCGAGGTGGGCCGGTGGTGCGCCCAGGGCGCGGCCTACGGCGACGAGGACCGGTACCCGCTGCGCGTCCCGCCCGCGCTGCTCGTGACCCTCATCCCGCTCGCCCTCGTCCTCCTCACGCTCGGCGTCGCCACGGGCCCGCTGCTCCTCGCGGCCCGGGCCTGGGTCCCCGGCGCGATCGCGCTGGGCGTCGGGGCGCTCGTCGTGGTGGGAACCGTGCGCTCGCTGCACCCGCTGTCCCGCCGCTGGGCCGTCATCGTCCCCGCCGGGTTCGTCCTCCACGACCCGATGACGATGAGCGATCCGATCCTGTTCGTGCGGGAGCACATCGAGGCCGTCGTCGCCCAACCCGCCGGCCTCCCGGTGCCGGACGGCGCGCTCGACCTGCGGCTCGGTGCGTCGCGCACCACCGCGATCCTGTGCCTCGACGCCGAGGCGCCGCTCGGCCTCCGGCGGCGCTCGACCACCGTGGTCACCTCGGCGAGCGAGGTGGCGTTCGCACCCGTCCTCCGATCGGCGTTGCTCGCCGCGTGCGCCGACCGCCGCCTGCCCGTCGCGTGACGGAGCCGCCCGCGGTCCTCGTGCGCACGGAGCGCGTGGTGGTGCGGCGCTTCGGCGCCGACGACATCGACGCGCTGCACCACTACCGCAACGACGGCGTCACCGCCGCGTTCCAGGGCTGGACCGTCCCGTGGCCCTACGACGAGGCGGTGATGCTCGTCGCCGAGATGGCGATGCGCGATCCGCTGTTCGAACGCGGCGAGTGGGCCCAGCTCGCGATCGAGCGGGCCGACGCACCCGGTCTCATCGGCGACATCGGCGTGCTCTGGCAGGCGGACGACGACGTCGCCGAGATCGGGTTCACGCTCGCCGAACCGCACCGCGGGATCGGCCTGATGAGCGAGGCGCTCCTCGCAGTGTGCGAGGAGATCCACCGCGAGCTCGGGCTGCGCCTCGTCGCCGCCATCACCCACCTCGTCAACGAACCCGCACGTCGCGTGCTCGAGCGCATCGGGTTCGCCGCGGTCGCGCTCGACGGTGAGCACGAGGTCGTGTACGCGTGGAAGCCCGGGGGCTGGCCGATGGTCGCCGGGGCGCCCCCGACCGCCGACTGACGGTCAGGCCGCGTACGCGCCGGCGACGACCCGGTCGCCGACGTACAGCGCCACCACCTGGCCCGGCGCGACACGCGGGCGGGCCTCGCCGAGGCGCAGCGTCGACCCGTCGAGCACCCCGGGCACGGGCGCGCCGTGCGCGCTCGTCTGCACGAGGACCTCCGTCCCGTCGGCGATCGATCCGTGGGTCGGCGTGAACCCCGAGAGCTCGAGGCGATCGCGCAGGAGGTCCTCGCGCCGGCCCAGCACGACGGTGGCGGTCGCGACATCGAGGTCGACCACGTAGCGCCGTTCACCGGCGGCCACGCCGGTCCCCCGGCGCTGGCCGATCGTGAACCCGGCGAGATCCTCGTGCTCCCCGACCGGCGTGCCGTCGAGATCGACCACCGGACCGGGCGCGGCCGGCAGGCGGGTCCGGAGGAACTCGGCCCGAGCGCCCCGTCGGATGAAGCACACGTCCATGCTCTCGGCCTTCGTCGCGGTCCGGAGGCCGAGTGCCTCGGCCCGCGCGCGCACGTCCGCCTTCGTCAGTTCGCCGACCGGCAGCAGGGTGTCGGCGACCGCAGCCCCGTCGAGGACGGCGAGCACGTAGGACTGGTCCTTGGCCGGGTCGGCACCACGCTCGATCCACGCGCGGCCCGCCCCATCACGTGCGATGCGCGCGTGGTGACCGGTCGCGAGCGCGTCGAAGCCCAGCGTGCGGCAGCGGTCGAGGAGCAGGCCCCACTTCACGCTCCGGTTGCACTCGACGCAGGGATTGGGGGTCCGGCCGGCGGCGTGGGCGGCGACGTACGGGTCGACGACCCGCGCGTCGAACTCCTCCGTGAGGTTGAACACGTAGTGCGGGAGGTCGAGTTGCTGCGCGACGCGTCGGGCGTCCTCGACGTCGGCCACCGAGCAGCACCCGGAGTCGCTGTCCCCGCCCCAGAGCTTGAGCGTGACGCCCGTGACCTCGTGACCGGCGTCGCGCAGCAGCGCTGCGGCGACCGACGAGTCGACGCCCCCGCTCATCGCGACGAGCACCTTCACGCCGCACCCCGCAACTGCCGCACGATCCCCGGGAGGACCTCGAGCACGCGATCCACGTCGGCCCCGGTCGACGACCAACCGAGCGTGAGACGCAACGCACCCCCGGCGGTCGAGCGATCGACCCCCATGGCGGTGAGCACGTGCGAGGGTTCGGTCGCGCCGGAGGCGCACGACGACCCCGCGGCGGCGTCGACCCCGGCGAGGTCGAGCAGCACGAGCAGCGATTCGGAGTCGCACCCGGGCACACCGACCGGCACGAACCCGGCCACCCGGTGCTCGGCGGCACCGTGGACCACGAGGTCGGGGATCTCGGCGAGCAGTCCGCCGAGGAGGCGATCCCGCAGCGCGCCGATGCGCACGGACTCCTCGACGCGGGCGCGCGCCGTGCCCTCGAGCGCGAGCGCCAGCGCCAGCGCGCCGACGACGTCGGGCGTGCCCGCGCGCACTCCCCGTTCCTGGCCGCCGCCCTCGATCTCGGGGAGCAGGTGCACCCCGCCCCGCACGACGAGCGCGCCCGTCCCGCGCAGGCCGCCGACCTTGTGGCCGGTGACCGCGACGAGATCGGCCGGCCCGTGCGCGTCGGCGTCGACCCATGAGCAGGCCTGCACGGCGTCCGTGTGCAGGCGGGCCCGCGGGGCGCGCGCCCGGACGAGCGCGGCCACCTCGGCGAGCGGCTGCCGGGTGCCGACCTCGTTGTTCACCGTCATGACCGAGACGAGTGCGACCCGATCGTCGAGCAGGTCGGCGAGCCGATCGAGATCCACGATCCCCGCCCCGGTCGCCGGCGCCGCGGCGACCCGGGAGCCCTCCCGCGCGAGGCGGTCCGCGGCTCCGAGCACGGCGCGGTGCTCGATCGCCGAGACGACCACGCCGTCGGGCGCACCGACGGCCCGCGCCGCTCGCACCGTTCCCTTCACGGCGAGGTTGTCCGACTCGGTGCCGCCCCCCGTGATGACCACCTCACCCGGCTCGCAGGCGAGGATCGCCGCGATGCGCTCGCGCGCCTCCTCGAGGGCCCGCTTGGCCGTCCGGGCCGCAGTGTGCACACCGGTGGGGTTCGCGCCGTGGGTCGCGAGCCACCCGGGCACGGCCGCGAGGACCTCCGGGTGCGGCGGGGTGCTCGCCGCGTGGTCGAGGTAGGCGCGGGCCGGGTCGGCGGGAGGCATGGGCCCGGGAGTGTACGGCCCGATCCGGGACCGGGACCGGGCGGCGGACCGCCCCCACGGGAACCTCCAGTCGGGCCCCGGCGTTGTCGATAGAGAGGCGACCGCGGGCGGAGCCGAGGTCGGAACCGAGGGCCGTTCGCCACCGGCGTCACGGTCACGACGATCGGAGTGGGCATGGATGTCACACCCCTGGGATCCAATGATCCCGTGACCACGCAACTGCACCTCCTCGACGGCGGCCGGCTCGGCCGTAACCTCGACGCCAAGACCCGGCGCATCGGCCGCAAGGGTGTCGCGCAGGCGCGCGAGACCCTGGCCCGCATCCA
>JBJTWK010000072.1:0-8783 GCA_046081705.1 Actinomycetes bacterium
AGGAGCACGGCCGACACCGCGACGGCCCGGAGGCCGTCGAGGGCGGGTTGGTACCCCATCTTGACGGGCTCTTCCGGCCTCGTCTCCGTTCCGACCAACGCCAGCATCCCCCTCGAACCGAACCCCCATTCTGCCCCTCCCCGTACCCCTCCACGGTCGCACCCCGGACGGATCCTCCGGTGGGCCCTCCGGCTCAGCCGACCCGCGGATCGGCGGTCGCGGTGGCGCCGATCACCGGCGGGGCGATCCCGACCAGGGCGAGCAGCGTCAGGCCGACGGGCCGTTCGAGGTGCACGCGCACCCGGGCACCTGTGACCTCGACCGCACCCCGCCCGTCGGCGGGCCAGCCCGAGGTGCTCACGACGCCCGCCGCGGCGAGACGCGCGCCGGCGGGATCGAGCACGACCTCGCGGCCGCCGCTGGCTCGGAACCGACCCTCGTCGATGGACGATGCGCCCGCGAGCGCGGCGGAGTCCGCGAGGGCCTGGAGGTCGCGACGGGCGAGCAGGAGGCGCGTCCCGTCGAGCGCGAGACCGGCGAACGCGAGGACCACGACCATGACCGCGACGAGCATGCCCGTGACCGATCCGCGTTCCGAGCGCGGGGTCACGGTGCGCTCGCATACCGATCGAGGCGCACCGTGTGCGCAGCGACCACCGGGATCGCGACCCGGCCGAGCACGGGGGCGAGCAGTGGCACGTCGACGATGGGGACCATCGTCGACACCTCGACCCGCATGAACGCCCCGCGGTCGCGGGTCCCGCCGACCCGGGTCACGAGCGCGTCCTCGGCGAGACCGTGATCGCTCGCCGCCGCCACCACGGCGGCACGCGCCCGCCACGCCGCCTCCGGATCCGTCGCCGACGCCTGGACAACCCGTCCGACGTCGCGGGCGGCCGACGAGGTCGCCAGCGCCGCACGCTGCACCTGACCGACCACCACGAGGATCTGCACGACGATGCCGAACAGCAGCGCGCCGAGCACGGCCGTCTCCACGACCGCACTCCCCCGCTCGTCGCCGGTCACGGGAGCACCGTCGCCTCGTCGAGCACGGTCGCCCGCCCCTCGACGGGGAACGCCGGCAGCAGGCCGAGGATGCGCGGCGCCTCACCGCGGACGACGACCCGGACCACGCCGTCGCCGCGGCCGGCGTCGACGGCGAACCGACGGCCCGTCGACCCCAGTCCATCCTCGAGCACGCCGCGCGCCCGCCACACGCCGGCATCCGTCGACGCCCCGAGGCTCGCGGCGGCCCGGGCGCCCTCGTGCGCGGCATTCACCGTCACGCCGCGGGCCCAGATCCACACACCCATCTGGGCCACGGCGAGGAGTCCGAGCACCACGAGGAGGGCCGAGGCGAGGAACTCGACGATCGACGATCCGCGCTCGTCGACCCTCACCGGAGCCGTGCGAGCGCGTTCGTGACGATCTGGCCGAGGCTCGGCTGCACGATCGCCCAGAGCGCGAGCACCACCCCGATGCCCATCACCAGGAGCATCACCCACTCGGGGATCGATCCCCGCTCGAGTTCCCGGTCGGTCCCGACCTCCATGTCCGTTCCTGCTTCGATCTCGTGCCGCATCCGTGCGCTCCTCACGTCAGGTTCCTGATGGCGATGGCTCCCGGGAAGAAGGCGAACACCAACGCCACCGGGAGGATGAGGGTGACGACCGGGATGAGCATCGTCACCTGCTTGCGCCCCGCTGCTTCCAGCAGGGCGACCCGCTGCGCGTCGCGCGCGTCGTGGGCCATCGCCCGCAACGCGTCGCCGACCGCGACCCCACGCTCCGACGCAGCGACCATGGCGCGTACGAAACGATCGAAGCCGGGCTCACCGAGCGCGTCGGCGCGCTCGACGAGACACTCCGCGAGTGGACGACCCGCTCGGGCGTCCCGCAGTGCCGCGGCGATCTCCTCGGCCAGCGGACCCGTTGCGGTGTCGGCGACGTGCTCGAGCGCGGCGCGCAGGCTCTCGCCCGCCGTCACCGTCAGGCACAGGAGATCGGCGACGGTCGGGAAGGTCGACGCGGCCGCGAGGCGACGCGTCGCCACCGACCGGGTGATCCGCCGGTCCCAGAGCATGCCGCCCCCGCACGCGCCGCACACCACGAGCGCGCCGATGAGCGCGGGCGAGGCGCCCCCTCGCCCCGCTGCGACCCCGGCGACACCGAGCCCGATCGCCGCCCCGATGAGCACCCAGACCGCCTGCTCGGTCCGTGCGGCGACGACGTCGCGGACACCGAGCGTGGCCAGACGATCGGCGAGGTCCTCGGATCGGAGGTGGCGCACGAGGTGCGCGGCGACGAATCGCCGGGGTCCGTCCCAGGCCCAGCGCGACGGGGGTGCCGGCACACCCGACACGTAGGGATCCAGTCGCTCAGCGAGGCGGACGCGACCGAACCACGGCACCGAGGCCACGATGCACCACAGTCCGACGAGTGCCATCGCGACCGCGCCCGAGGCGCGCAGCGCGGTCACGTCGTCACCACGCGCGGCGTGTCGTCGATGCGGCCGGCCATCACCATGATCCGGTACCCGATGCACGTGACGACCGCGCCCACCGTCAGGACGACCGCGCCGACCGGGGTCGAGTAGGCGCTCCGACCCTCGCCCCGCGCGCTGACGAGCACGACCACGAGCCACGGGGCCGCGACGGCGACCCGTGCCGCGACGGTCGTCCACGACTGCCGGGCGACGACCTCCCGTCGGAGCGCGAGGTCGTCCCGCAGGAACGCCGCGAGCGTGTGGAGGACCTCGGCCGACGCACGACCCCCGACGCGGTGGATGAGCAGCAGCGTCGAGGCGACCCGGTCCACGATCGGGTCACCGCCGGCATCCCGCATCCGGGCCAGCGCTCGATCGAGGTCCCCGGACACCCGGTGCTCCGCGGCGACCGCAGCGAGGTCCGGACGCAGCACCTCCGGGCCCCGCTCCGCCGCGACACCGATCGCACCGACGAGGGTCTCGCCCGAGCGGACGGTGCCGGCGAGGAGTTCGACGGCCTCCGGCCAGGCGGCGCGGCAGGCCTCGGCACGACGGCGGACCCCCGCCCGCCGCGCCGCGAACGGCGCCGTGGCCCCGACGATCCCTGCGATGACGGCGAGCGCCGGGACGCCGACGACCACGAGGACGACCACCGCGCCGCCCACTCCCGTGGCGGCGCTGATCGCGACCGCACGGCCCTCGACCCGCGCGCGGCGCCGTCGACCGGCCCCGGACCGTGGACCGAACAGGCAGAGCACGCCGGCGGCGAACACGAACGCCCAGGCGAGCCTCACCGGAGCACCCCGGCGAGATCGATCCCGGCCCGGGTGTACCGCTCCGCCGGGGGGCGCTCACCCGTCCACGCCAAGTCGGCCTGCCGGCGCTCGAAGATCGGCCCGAGGGTCGGCTCGTCCGCTCCGATCTGGTCCCCCACCCCGACGATCTCGGTCACCCGTCGACCGGCGGCCCGCCGCTCGCAGAACACGACGAGGTCCACGCAGGACGCCACGGTCGCGGCGACGAACCGGCGATCGAGGTTCTCGCCCGCGAGCAACGGGAGCGTGGTGAGCTTGCGGACCGCCTCGCGGGCGCTGTTCGCGTGCACCGAGGTCATCCCGACCGCTCCGCTGTTGAGCGCGAGCAGCATGTCGAGGGTCTCGGGACCGCGCACCTCCCCCACGATGATCCGGTCGGGGCGCATACGGAGGCTCTCCCGCACGAGGTCGCGCAGCGTCACCGCGCCCGCGCCCTCGAGGTTCACCTGCCGGCACTGCATGGCCACGACGTCGGGCCGCGCGATCTGGAGTTCGAAGACCTCCTCACACGTGACGATCCGGTCGGACGCCGGGATCGCCGCCGCGAGGCTGCTCAACAGGGTGGTCTTGCCCGCACCCACCGCACCCGCCACGACGATGTTGGCACCCGCCGCGACGGATGCGGCGAGGAAACGCGCCGCCGGGCTCGGGAGCGAACCCAACGACACGAGTTCGTCGAGGGTGTGCGCGCGGAGCCCGGTGAACTTGCGGATGTTCACCGACCAGTGGTCGGTGATGGGCGGCGCGGCGACGTGCAGGCGGCTGCCGTCCGGCAGTCGCGCGTCCACGAACGGCTGGGACCGATCGAGCCGGCGTCCGGCTCGGGCGAGCATCCGCTCGACGACGTGCGCCACCTCCTCGGCCGTCATCACGATCGTCGTCAGTTCGGTCACCCCGCGGCGCGCGACGAACACGCGGTCCGGGCGGTTGATCCAGATCTCCTCGATGGCGTCGTCTGCGAGGAGCGGGGTGAGTCGACCGAACCCCGTGATCCGGTCCCGGAGCGCCTGGGCCTCGGCGGCGTCGAGTGGCTCGCCCCGCCCGGCCAGGTATCGATCGCCGTGAGCGGTCAGCACCTCCTCGACCGCGGCGCGCAGCCCCGCGTCGTCGTCGAGCGCGATCCGCCGCTCGTGCACGAGGGCCCGCACCGCCGACTCGACCGCGTCCACGGTGCTCACGGCGCTCACGCGGCCCAACGGTCCGCCAGGTCGCACGCCGCCGTCCACAGCGGTGAGCGACGGCCGACGTCGCGGGTCAGGCAGCCGCGCCAGTGGGCGACCTCGGCGTGCCGATCGATGGCGATCGTGCCGGCCAACGGCAGGCCCATGTGGTCACGGATCGCCGCGACCACCTCGGCCGTCCGGGTGGAGGGCACGCGGTTCGCGATCACCTCGGGCGGCGCCGACCGGTTCGGGAGGGCCTGCTCGAGCCCGTCGTGGGCCGCGATCGCGCGGCGCAACCCGATCGGATCGCCCGCGGCGACCAGCACGACCCGATCGGCCCGGTCGAGGACGGCGCGGGTCGCAAGGTTGCGGCGGAACGGCACCCGATCGAACGACAGCGCCTCGTCCTCCTCGATCGGGTGGGCGAGATCGACGATCGTGAGGCCGAAGCGCTGTCGGGCGTGGTCGAGGAGCGCGGTGAACGACGCCTCCCCCACCTCGGGCCAGAGGTCGGCCCGCGCCAGTCCCGGGAGCACCGAGACCCCGCGCACGCGGGCGGTGTTGCCCTCGAACGGGTCGGCCGCGTCGGATCGCAGCGCATGCACCACACCGCGCGCATCGTCGAGACCGAGGCGTTGCGCGATCGATGGCGCCCACACGTCCGCGTCGAGCAGCAGCACGCCGTCGCGCCGGCGAGCGGCCGCGGCGGCGAGGTGCACCGCGACCGTCGTACGGCCCGGGGACCCGGGACCTCCCCACACGGCCACGATCTCGCCGCCGGGCCCGGTGGGGCGTTGGGTCGGTGGATCGGCCGGCGCGGCGCCGGGGTCCAGCCGCAGGAGGGCGGTCGCGATCGCCTCGGGCCCGTCCGCGGCCGCCGCCACCGCGCCCGTGGGAGCCGGACCCCCGACCACGACGAGCGCGGTCCCGCACGCCGCGAGTCGGTGCACGGACTCGGCGTCCCACCAGCCCGGGACCGCGTCCGTCACCACTGCGAACGGCTCGTCCCGCATGGCCACACCGAGCGCCTGACCCGGGTCGGCGCAGCGCGCGCCCACGTGCACACCGAGCGCGGGATGCGCCGCGGCCCGTACGAACTCGGCCTCCCACGCGGCGCCGAGACTGCAGGTGATCACCGTCAGCGGCGCGGACATCAGGGGACCTCCGAGCCGTCGACCCGTGTGCGCCCGTCCGGGGTCGCCGCGGTCCGCACGACGTCGATGTCCGCGGTCCGCGCGGCGAACACGACGAACATCGCGTCCTCGTTCCGGACCGCGAGCGTGAGCGCGGACACCGCGCCCGCACCGCCGAAGACCGCAGCGTCCCGGACCGCCGTCACGACCTCGGCGCCACTCGTGACCACGAGCGTTCGGGCCGACTCCGTCTCGCCGTCGAAGGTGGCGAGCACGTCCACGCGATCCCCGGGCGTGAGGTCGCCGCCGAGCGCGTGCGCTGCGGTGATCGGGACGGTGATCTCCCGGACGTCGGGCGACGAGGTCCCGAGATCACGGGTGAGCACGGGTGCGTGCTCCTGGACGGCCCGGACCAGCGGCCGGCCGACGACGTCACGGCGGTCGACCGCAGTCACGACGGTCCGAGCACTCGGTCCGTCGAGTCGTAGGTCGATGACCTCGAGGTCATCGACCGCGACGAAGTGTCCGCTTGCGAACGATCCGGTGTACGCGAGGACCTCGCGGCCCGGCGCGCTCGCACCCGAGATCCGCAGGCCTCCGAGGACCGAGAGCGCGACGAGGCCGATCCCGACCCCGATGCGCGCGTCGGGTACGCGCAACCGACCGTCGTGCCCGCGCCACGGCTTCACCGCGTTCCCCCTTCACAAGGCGCGGTCCGTACCGGTACGATCCCCGCCGTTCGTCGCAATGGAATGCGCGTGGAGCGAGGCACACGGATGGCGGAGACCGCACGATTCATGACCCCGGACGAGGTGGCCGACGTGCTGCGCGTCTCGGTGTCGCAGGTGTACACGCTCATGCGTTCCGGCGACCTCACCGCGGTGAAGATCGGTCGGCGCGGCGTGTGGCGGGTCTCGCCCGACGCGCTCGCCGGGTACATCACGCGACTCGAGCGGGCGGCGAGCACCCGGGTGGCCCGCTGACCCTGAGCCATCACCGCACCTCCCGGACCACTCGCACGACAGCGTCGACGCGCACGTCGTGGTGCCGGCGCACGCGCGCCCGGGCCGCGCCCTCGTCGTCGTAGGACTCCGCGATCCGGAGCCAGTCGAGGCCGACCGCGATGACGCGCCCGGTGATCCAGGCGCCGTCGCGCGTGACGATCGACACCGACTCCCCGACGGGCACTCGTCGCAGCTGCTCGCGGAACGGTCGCGCACCGACCCCGGCGGCATAGATCGCGAGAGCCTCGGCGTATCGCTCGTCGGTCTCGCTTCGGCGGAGATCCTCCGTGATCTCCCAGAACGCTTCGTCCATCCGTGGACTCCTCGCTCGAAGGTGTGCGCACCGTACGCGAACGCACCGTGAGGAATCAATGCCCAACTTCGATGTTCCGTCGCGAAGTTCGCGCTTGACACGCGCGTGGTCGCAACGCGATGTTGTCGCACGCAACAGGACGTTGCGTGGCTGGTGTTGCGAACCACGGTCCGTGAACCGCGGTTCGTGCTGCACCCGCCGAAGGCACCCAAGGAAGGGAGCGGGGATGGGCCGGGAGGCACTTGACGCGACGGCGACCGCCGTTGCGACCAGAGCAGCGCTCGCGGCCGTCGTGGTCGCCGCCGTCGTGATCCTCCCGGCAGTCCTCGCCGGCATCCTCGATCACCTCGGACGCGCCCGACGGTTCGCCGCCCTGCTCCGACGCATCAGTCCACCGATCGGACACCGGATCGCGGCCACCTGCCTCGCGGGCATCGCCGTCCTGGCGAGCGCCGGGCCCTCGAGTGCCGCGACCAGCGGCGACCGCCGGATCCCGTCGGTCCGGGAGTGGCTCGACGGCACCGGCGCCGCCGCCCGACCGAGCGGTACCTGGTACCCGGATCCCGCCGACCCCACCGGCGATTCCGGTCCCCACGGCACCATCGACCTCGACGACCTCGATGCCCGGACCACGACCTCGACGGTGGCCACGACCTCGACCACCCGGCCGGCCCCGACCATGACGACCCGACGAGCAACGCCGCGTCGACCGCGCCGGAACCCGTCGACCACGACCACGGGTCGGGTGCGCTTCGTCCCACCCCCGTACGCCGGGTCCGGCGCCCTCGACGCAGGCACGGGGACGCCGCCCGTTCCTCCGGCCGCGCCGCCGGTCGCGACCACCTACACCGTCGTCGCAGGCGATTGCCTCTGGACGATCGCGGCGTCACGGCTCGCGCCGACCGCATCGGCTGCCGAGATCGATCGCGCCTGGCGCGCGATCCACGACGCGAACCGATCGGTCATCGGATCGAACCCCAACCTGATCCTCCCCGGACAGGTCCTCGAGCTTCCCCCGCTCCCGACGTCCGCCTGAATCCGGAGGCGACCATGCCCATGACCCTCGAAGTGCACCCCTGGCCCGATCCCGTCATCGACACCGTCGGCCACGATCCGCGCAGCGCGTACGCCGAGATCTTCTGGCTCCCGACGCTGGGCCCGACCTCGCTGCTGCTCCTGCGTCGGCTCGCCACCGCGCTCGACGAGGCGCCGTACGGCATGGTCATCGACGTCGCCGACCTGTCGAAGGCGCTCGGCCTCGGGTACCGCGACGGCGCGTCCACCCCGCTCGTGCGTTCGTTCGAGCGGCTCGTGCAGTTCGATCTGGCGAGCGTCACCGCCGAGGAGACGTACGCAGTGCGCCGCAACCTGCCGCCCGTCAACCGACGCCACGTGCGCCGACTGCCCGAGTACCTCCAGGCCCAGCACGAGGAGTACGTGGCGGCCCAGTTGACCGAGTCGGCCCTCGACCACGCCCGGCGGCGATCCCGCCGTCTCGCCCTCGTCCTCCTCGAGCAGGGCGGCGACCCGGCCGAGGTCGAGCACGTGCTCAACGCCACCGGGTTCCACCCGAGCGTGTGCCGGGAGAGCGCCGAGTGGGCGGTCGAAGGGCACCGGGCCGCCCTCGCCGCGATCGCCGCGGCCTCCTAGGGCCGCCTCCGAGATCGCCCGGTGGTGGGGCTGGTCCTGCCCCCCTGTCCCCGCCCCACCACCGGCGAGATCTCCAATGACCGACCCCCGTGGGAGAGTTCCGTGCTCGTGGGCCGAGGGGGTCCGCGACGGAGTTCGAGCACCGGGAGCACGATGAGGATCCTCCACACCAGCGATTGGCACCTGGGCCGCCAGTTCGAGCGCATGCCGCTCATCGACGA
>JBJTWK010000073.1:0-7678 GCA_046081705.1 Actinomycetes bacterium
GCGATGTCGCTCACCCGCCGGCCCTTGAGTCCCTCGTTGGCGACCGAGAACGTGTCCCCGATCACGTACCCGCCCCATCCGGTGAGCCGGCGGAACACGCCGGCCTCCTCGCTCACGGCCCGCTCCTGCATCCAGGCCCGCACCTCCGGGTCCCGGAGCCGCTCGATGCGCTCGGGAACCGGCAGGCCGAGCACCTGCTGCCAGTCCGGCATGAGGAAGAGCGCGCAGTGGTTGAGGAACGACATGTTCATGGGGACGAGCACCGGCATCGTGAGGGCGACGATCCGACCCCCCTCGGCCGCGGCGCGCGTCGACGCCGAGAGTTGCCGCGGGATCCGGTCCGGCACCGAGGAGTCGACGGTGAGCACGTTCCAGTTGATCGGTCGGCCCGCCGCCGCGGTCATGCGCACGAGCAGGTCGATCTCGTCGTCGGCGAAGCGGTCGAGGCAGCCGTCGACGATGCCCTCGAGCTGGGTCCCCTCGTGCTCGCCGACGGCCCGACACAGCGCGAGCACCTCCTCCTCGCTCGCCCATCGCGATGCGACCGGCTCGCCGTCACCGTCCGAGTGGGTGCGCGACAGCGTGGTGGAGAACCCGAGCCCGCCGGACTCGAGCGACCGGTGGAGCTCGGCGACCATCGCCTCGATCTCGGCGGGCGTGGCCTCCCGCCCGACGGAGTCGGCGCCCATCACGTACCGGCGCAGCGCACAGTGCCCGACCATGAACGCTGCGTTCACCGCGACCCGGCTATCGAGTCCGTCGAGGTACTCACCGAACGACTCCCAGGTCCACGGCACCCCCTCGGCGAGCGCGGCCAGGGGCATGCCCTCGACCCGGGCGAGCATCTCGGCGGTGTAGGTGCGGTCCTCGGGTCGCACCGGCGCGAGGGTGAAGCCGCAGTTCCCGCCGATGATGGTGGTCACCCCGTGCACGTTCGATGGCGTGGCCATCGGGTCCCACCAGATCTGCGCGTCGTAGTGCGTGTGGAGGTCGACGAACCCCGGACTCACCACGAGGCCGGTCGCGTCGATCTCCCGGCGCGCCTCCTCGGCGACCGCGCCGATGGCCACGATGCGTCCGTCCCGGATGCCGAGGTCCGCGACGCGGGCCGGCGCGCCCGTCCCATCGACGATCTGACCGCCGCGGATCACCACATCGAGCATCGGGACCTCCTCGTCCCCGCGGGCCGGACGCCGCGGGCATGGGAGACGCATCATCCCCTGCCGTCCCGAGGACGGGCAACGCGGAGGCCCCCGGAGCATCCGCGCGCCCCGGGTAGCCTCCGCCCGGCTGCGGGCGCCGAGACGCGCGCCCGGCGAGGCGGAGGCGCGACATGACGGGATTCCGAGCCGATCTGGAGTGGGGCACGACCCCCCGCCTGCTGCGCAGCAGCGCCGAACGGTTCGGCGACGCGATCGCCGTCGCGGACGGCACGACCTCACTGTCGTTCACCGACCTGCTCGCGGCCTCGAACCGGGTCGCCGCCTCGCTCGTCGCGCTCGGCGTCGAGCCGGGCGACCGGGTCGCGATCTGGGCCCCGAACCTCTGGGAGTGGATCCCGGTCGCCCTCGGGCTCCAGTCCGTGGGCGCCGTGCTCGTGCCACTCAACACCCGGTACAAGGGCCGCGAGGCCGCCTACATCCTCGGGCGGAGTCGGGCCCGGGTCCTCGTCACCGTCGCCGGGTTCCTCGGCAACGACTACGTGGGCCTGCTGCGCGACGCGGTCGACGTCCCGTCCGAACTCCCGGCGCTCGACGCCACCGTCGTCCTGCGGGCCGACGCGCCACCGGCGGGGACCCTCGGCTGGGACGAGTTCCTCGAGCTCGGCGCCGCCGTCGACCCGGACGCGGTCGAGGCCCGAGCGCTCGCCGTGGCCCCCGAGGACCTCTCCGACCTGCTCTTCACATCGGGGACCACCGGCAACCCCAAGGGGGTCATGCAGACGCACGCGGCGACGCTGCGTGCGTTCTGGACCTGGGGCGATGTGGTCGGGCTCCGGGACGGTGATCGCTACCTCGTGGTGAACCCGTTCTTCCACGCGTTCGGCTACAAGGCGGGTTGGCTCGTGTGCCTCATGATGGGCGCGACCGTCATCCCGCAGGCGGTGTTCGACGGCGACGAGGTGATGGCCCGCATCGGTCGGGAGCGCATCTCCGTGCTCCCGGGCCCGCCGACCCTCCTGCAGGGCATCCTCAACCACCCCGACCGGGACACCTACGACCTCTCGTCGCTGCGACTCACGGTCACCGGGGCCGCCGCCATCCCGGTCGAACTCATCACCCGACTGCGCGACGAACTCACCTTCGAGACGATCGTGACCGGGTACGGCCTCACGGAGACCTGCGGCATCGCGACGATGTGCCGCCACGACGACGACCCGGAGACCATCGCGACGACCTCGGGCCGGGCGATCCCGGACGTCGAGGTGCTCGTCGTCGACGAGGCCGGGACGGAGGTGCCCCGCGGCGAGGCCGGCGAGATCGTCGTGCGCGGCTACCAGGTGATGCGCGGGTACTTCGAGGACGAGACCGAGACCCGGGCGACCATCGACGCCGCGGGATGGCTGCACACCGGCGACGTCGGGGTCATGGACGACCGCGGCTACGTGCGGATCACCGACCGCATCAAGGACATGTTCATCGTCGGCGGGTTCAACGCCTACCCGGCCGAGATCGAGAACCTCATGCTGCGCCACCCCGGCCTCGCGCAGGTGGCGGTCGTCGGCGTTCCCGACGACCGGATGGGCGAGGTCGGCATGGCCTTCGTGGTGCCGCGTGCCGGCGTCACGGTGGACCCGGACGAGGTGCTCGCCTGGTGCCGGGCCGAGATGGCCAACTACAAGGCCCCCCGCTACGTGCAGGTCCTCGACGCGCTCCCCCTGAACGCGATGGGCAAGGTGACCAAGTTCGAGCTGCGCGACCGGGGTCGGGCGATCGTCGCCGAGGGCATGCAGCCGTGACCGTCGTCCACGTGCCGGCGGCCGCGCGGCTCCACACGCGCATCGCGTGGCTCGACTCGTGGCACTCCTTCTCGTTCGGGCACCACTACGACCCGACGAACACCCACCACGGTCTGCTCGTCGTGCACAACGACGACGTCATCGCCCCCGGCGAGGGGTTCCCGACCCACGGACATGCCGACATGGAGATCGTCACCTGGGTGCTCGACGGCGCCCTCGAGCACTCCGACAGCACCGGCGGGCACGGCGTCATCACGCCCGGCCTGGCGCAGCGCATGAGCGCCGGGCGCGGCGTGCGCCACTCGGAACGCAACGCGAGTCCGGACCTGCCGGTGCGCCTCGTCCAGATGTGGGTGCTCCCCGACACGCCCGGCATCGACCCCGGGTACGAGGAGGTCGACGTCAGTGCCGACCTCGCCGGCGGCGGACTCGTCACCGTGGCGGCGGGTGACGGTTCCGGTGCGGTCCGCATCCAGCAGCGCGGCGCCCGGCTGCGGGTGGGCCGACTCGCGCCCGGCGCCACCGCCGACGTCACCGGCGTGCCGCACGCCCACGTGTTCGCCGCGCTCGGTTCGTGCGCGATCGAGGACGGGCCGGTCCTCGCCGAGGGCGACGCCGCCCGGCTCACCGATGCCGGGCCCCGGACCATCACCGCGGGGGCCGAGGGCACCGAGGTGATCCTCTGGGAGACGGCCTGAGGCCTCGCTACCCACCGATCTGGTCGGATGCGAAGCCCGCACCCATCTCGGCGGCGACGAGTGCGCCCGCCCGCTCGGCCTCCGCCCCCCGCAGCAGCGCCTTGTTGCCGGCGTAGGCCCGGGTCGGGATCTCGGCGAGACCCGCCGCCACCTCGGCGACCCGCCCCGCGTGCGCGTCGGGTGCGACGACCTCGTCGAGGATCCCCGTGCGCACCCCACCCTCCGGGTCGACGAGGTCGCCCTGGAGGATCGTCTCGTTCCACGCGCTCGGCCGGATCCCGGCCCGGGCGATCACGAGGGCCCACGTCGGGAACACCATCCGCAGCCGGGTCTCGTTGATGCCGATCTTGAACGACCCCGCGGTGCCGATGCGGCGGTCGCAGGCCATCGCAAGGATCGCGCCGCCGGCGATCGCGTGGCCCGTGACCGCGGCGACCGTCGGGATCGGCGCCGTCCACACGGCGAGCAGCGTGTGGGCCACGGTCTGGAGGCCCGACGCCCGGCGCTGCGGGTCCTCGGTCCGCACGAGCGAGAGGTCGATCCCGCCCGAGAACATGCCGTCGCGGCCGTGCACGACGAGCGCGCCGCAGCGCGCCTCGGCCGCCGCGTCGATCCCGCCGCGCAGGGCCGCGCAGGTCTCCTCGTTGAGGACGTTGGCCTTGCCGTCGTCGAGGAGGACGTGGGCGATGCCGTCGTCGTCGATCCGGTACTCGTGCATGCTGGGTCGGCTCCTCGTTCCGGGCGGGCCCCGGCGCGTCCCGGCGGCGGTCCGCCGGACGGCGGCGAGGTTAGATCGCGCCACCCGACGACCCCCACCCGTCGTCGACCGACACCTGCGCACCCGGCGACACGCCGCGGCCCACCTCGCCTAGGGTCACCCGGACGGAGCCGGTGCGACTGGGGGGGTACGCCGGGATGACGACGGCCGAGGGCCGCGGATGGCTCGATGGCGTGGTGGCCGAGCGCGCGCTCGGACTCGCCGCCCTCGTCGCCGTCGCGCTGGCCGTGAGCGTCTGGCCGTTCCCGGCGCCGCTCGGGGTGATCGTGGGCGGGATGCTCGTCGGTGGCCGCATCGCCCTCATCGCACTCGGGTTCGCCCTCGTCTACCGGGCGAGCCGGGTCGTCAACTTCGCCCAGGGGGACCTCGGTCAGGTCCCGGCGACGCTCGTCGTGCTGCTCGTGCTCTCCGCCGGCTGGTCCTACTGGCTCTCGCTGGCGATCGGCATCGTGGCCGCCCTCGCCCTCGGTGGGATCGTCGAGGTCCTCATCATCCGCCGCTTCTTCCGTGCGCCGCGCCTCATCCTCACGGTGGCCACGATCGGCCTGGCCCAGATCCTCACGGGGGCAGCCCTGCTGCTGCCGCGGTGGTTCGACTCGGACGCGCTCGCCACCCGTCTCGCGCCGCCGTTCACCGCCCGACTGTCGCTCGGCGGGGTGATCTTCGACGCGAACGACCTCCTCACGGCGATCGTGGTGCCCGTCGCCTTCATCCTCCTCGCACTGTTCCTCCAGCGCTCGAGCGCGGGCATCGCGATCCGCGGCGCCGCCGAGCGTGCCGACCGTGCGTCGATGCTCGGGATCCCGGTGAAGCGCCTCAGCACGATCGTCTGGGCGATCGCGTCGTTGCTCGCATTCCTCGCGATGTTCCTGCGGGCGGGGTCGGTCGGCCTCCCGATCGGATCCGTGCTCGGGCCGACGTTCTTCCTCCAAGCGCTCGCCGCGGCCGTGATCGGGCGACTCGAACGCTTCCCGACGATCGCGGTCGCCGCCATCGCACTCGGTGTCATCGACCAAGCGATGACCTTCCAGCCCGATAACCACCCGGCCTACAACGACGTCATGCTCTTCGTGGTGGTCCTGCTCGGCCTGCTGCTGACGAGTCGGGCCTCGGGCGCGCGGGCCGGGTCCGAGGCCCAGACCTGGCAGGCCGCACGCGAGGTCCGTCCGATCCCGCGCGAGCTCGCGCACCTGCCCGAGATCCGGATCGGGCGCGCAGTCGGGATCCTCGCCGTGGTCGCGTTCGTCCTCACCCTGCCGCTCTGGCTCTCCTCGAGCCGCCTCGGTCTCGTCACCGTCATCGTGATCTTCGCCATCGTTGCGCTCTCCCTCGTGGTGCTCACCGGCTGGGCGGGCCAGGTGTCGCTGGGCCAGATGGCGTTCGCGGGCATCGGCGCCGGGGTCGGTGGCGCGATGACCGCGGTCCACGGCCTCGACCTCCTCCTCGCACTCCTCGCCGGCGGCATCGTCGGCGCGGTCGTCGCCGCCGTCGTCGGGTACCCGGCGATCCGCCGTCGCGGCCTCACGCTCGCGGTGAGCACCCTCGCGTTCGCACTCCTCACGTGGTCGTACCTGCTCAACACGGAGTTCATGGGCCGCTGGTTGCCGAGCGGGCGCATCGAGACCCCGACCTTCCTGTGGGGCGCGGTGGACCTCGACACGCCGACCCGCTTCTACCTGCTCTGCCTCGCCGTGCTCGCCCTCGCCCTCGCCGCAGTGCGCGGCCTGCGGGCCAGCCGTACGGGACGCGTGCTCATCGCCATCCGGGAGAACGACCGGGCCGTGCGGTCCTACGGGGTCGGGGCCGTGCGCACCACCCTCGCCGGCTTCGCGGTGTCCGGGTTCCTGGCGGCCGTCGCCGGTGTCCTGCTCGTGCACCAGCAGAACGGACTCGACGTCACGATGTTCGCCCCGGCCGAGAGCCTGCAGGCGTTCTCGATGGTCGTGATCGGAGGGCTTGGATCGATCTCGGGTGCCATCCTCGGCGCCGTGTACGTGCGGGGGGCGAACTGGCTGCTGCCCGCCGAGTGGCAGTTCCTCGCCACCGGCGCAGGATTGCTGCTCGTCCTGCTCATCCTCCCCGGGGGCCTCGGCGCGGCGATCGCCGACGTGCGGGATGGCGCGCTGCGCTGGATCGCCCGCCGCCGCGACATCGTCGTCCCGAGCCTCCTCGCCGATCGCCGGGTCGAGGCCGTCACCCTCCCGGAACCCGTGATCGACCCGGTGGCGGTCGAGGCGATCGAGGAGCTCACGTGACCACCACCGGACCGACGACCGACGCACCGCGGGCCCGCGGCTTCCGCGCGTGGATGCTCGAGCGGACGGGCGGGGCGCCGCTCTACCCGCTCGTCATCCTCACCGGCCTCCTCGCCGTCGATGAACTCGACCGGGCCGCCTTCGCCATCCTCCTGCCCGAGATCCGCGAGGCGTTCGGCCTCGACCTCAGTGCGGTCCTCGCCGTGGTGGCGCTCGCGTCGGTCGTCGCCCTCCTCATCCAGGTCCCGATCGCGTTCTGGTCGGACCGACTCCCCCGCACGAAGATCGCGCTCCTCGGGGCGGTCGTATGGATGACCTTCACCGGCCTCACCGGCGCCGCGATGTCGGTACTCATGCTCTCGATCGCCCGGGCCGGATCCGGGCTCGGGAAGGCGGTCGTCGATCCGACCCACGGCTCCCTCCTCTCCGACTACTACGACATCCCGTACCGGCCCCGCGTCTTCTCCATCCACCGGGCCGGCAGCGTCATCGGCCTGACCGTCGGTCCCCTCGCCGCCGGCCTCATCGCGTACTGGACCAACTGGCGCGTGCCGTTCTTCGTGTTCGTCGTGCCGACGCTCGTCTTCGTGATCCTCGGCCTGCGCCTCCGCGAGCCGAAGCGTGGGGTGTGGGAGAAGCGGGCCGCCGGCGCCGAGGAGGACGCGGTCGAGACCGAGGATCTGCCGCCGTCGTTCGCCGAGTCGTGGCGGATCGTGTGGCAGGTCGGCACGCTGCGGCGGATCTTCTACGCGCTGCCGTTCCTCGCCGTCGCGCTCATCGGCCTCGCGAGTCTCACCTCGCTCCACTACTCGCAGACGTTCGACCTCGACGAGCGGGCCCGAGGCATCGTCGCGGCCTGCGTCGAGCCCGCCGCGCTCTTCGGGCTGTTCGCCGGCATCCCGATCGCGACGCGCCTGCTCCGGCGCGACCCCGGCCTCGTGCTCAAGTTCATCGCGGTCGTGAACTCGGTCGTGGCGATCGCGTGGGT
>JBJTWK010000074.1:0-5401 GCA_046081705.1 Actinomycetes bacterium
GTCCGCCGAGCGGGCACCTGGGCCCAAGGGCCCACTGCGGCGCCCACGGTCGGCGCGAACGGGCCGATCTGCCCCTAGAGGAATCGCGCAGAGGGTGGTACCTTCGCCCCGAAGCGTCATGGGGGAACTGGTGGAATCCGAGCCGAGGTCGCCGGCGAACAGTGGTGTGTCGCGCCGCCAGTTGCTCGCGCGCTCCGCGGTCGCTGCAGGAGTCGTGTGGGCGGCGCCGGTCGTGCGCACCGCCTCGGCGTACGCCGCCACGACTGCCGGCACCTCCCGGCCGTGCACGCAGTTCTACGTCTGCGGCCTCTCGCTCGCGGGCAATTGGTTCCCGAAGTACCCGTACGGCTTCGACCCGCCGCTCGAGAAGACCGCGAAGGACGATGCGATCGACACCGAGGTCGGCGTCTCCGGTTCGAAGAACGGCCCGAAGCCCAACGGACTCGGTCGCACGACGACCCAGGACGGGCGCCCGAAGAAGCTCACGCGTCGCGAGTACGAGCAGTACTTCAACACGACCACCGACGGTGCCACCGGCAGATACACCGTGCCGAAGCTCATCGACCAGTGGGTGCGCGAGAACTCGAGCGTGCCGCTCGTCAAGCCGGCGGTGTACCCGCAGATCACCCAGACCGGTGCGCAGGGCTGGGCGGTGCTGCTGCCGGAGGTCACCGGTCCGAACGCCCCGGCCCGCCAGCCCCGCTTCATCCTCGGCTACTCGTGGCAGGGCTCGCACTACGCGTACGGCTACGTCGACCCGCAGCCCGCGAACCCGGTCCTGGCCGGCCGCCGCATCCTGTTCCCGTCGCCGGTGGGTCGTGAGCCGGGCGTCGGCGACGAGCCGACCACCACGACGAACGACCCGCGGCCTCGGCGTCGGCGCTCGACCACCACCTCGTCGAGCACCTCGTCGACGAGCAGCACGACCACCACCTCGCCGGTCGCGCCCACCACGGCCACCACGAAGCCGGGCACCGCGACCTTCGGGCCGACGCTCGCGCCCACGACCACGAGCACGTCGTCCACGACCACCACCTCGACGACCACCACCACGACGACCACCGTGCCGCCGACCACCACCACCTCGTCGACGACGACCACCACGACGACCACCCTGCCGCCGACCACCACCACGACACGGCCGGGCTGGGGCAAGGGCGGCTCGAAGCAGACCACCACCACGACCGCGCCGCCCCCCACGACGACCACCGTGCCGCCGACCACCACCACCTCGACCACCACCACGACGGTGCCGGGCGGCGGGTCCACGACCACGACCACCACGACGAGCCCGGGCGGCACGACGACCACCACCACCGACCCGATGGCGCTGTGGTGGATCACGGCGAACTCGGCGACCGGCAACCCGGCCTGGGACGCGCTCGTGCCGAGGGGCTCACGCACGGGCGGCACCTCGACCGGGAACGGCGCGGCGAACGGCGGCGGGAAGAAGGTCGGGTTCGTGGACACGGGCGTCGGCCCGGCCGGACCGGCGGGCCCGGGCGCACTCTCGCCCACCGACGCCCGCTCGTTCGCCGACTACTTCGCGCCGATCGACGGCGAGGGACCGTACGACCCTCCGCAGGGGTCGCCGATCAAGGGCGTCATCCTCATCTACTGCCAGCCCTGACCCACCGTCCTCCGGCCGTCACCGCCCCCGTGCCGACGCGGGTTCCGCTCGGTTCGCCGCGCCCCTCGCCGGCGGGCGCGCGAACGGTCCCGACGCCCCGACGGGTGCGGCAGACTTGGCGGCCATGACCGCTCTCCTCGATGCGCTGCGCGACCGGCGCGCCCACGTCGTCGTCATCGGCCAGGGCTACGTCGGTCTCCCCGTCGCGATGCGGGCGGCCGAGGTGGGCTTCCGGGTCACCGGGTTCGAGGTTGACCCCCGGCGGCTCGCGGCGCTCCGGGACGGCCACTCGTACGTGGAGGATGTGCCCGACGCGCGGCTGCGCGCCGCGATCGGAGCGGGCTACACGGCCACCGACTCGATCGGGGACCTCGCCGGCTTCGACGTCGCGGTGATCTCGGTGCCCACACCGCTGCGCGAGGGCACGCCGGACCTCTCGTTCGTGGAGGGCGCGGCGGAGCAACTGCGTCGGGTGCTGCGGGCGGGCGCGCTCGTCGTGCTCGAGAGCACCACCTACCCCGGCACGACCGAGGAACTCGTCGGCCCCATCCTCGAGGGCTCGGGACTCGTCGCCGGACGCGACTTCCACCTCGGGTACTCCCCCGAGCGCATCGACCCGGGCAACGCACGCTTCACCTTCGAGAACACGCCGAAGGTCGTCTCCGGGATCGACGACGCCTCGCGCGCCTGCGTCGCCGAGTTCTACGGCGCGCTCGTGGACACCGTGGTGCCCGTGGACTCCTGCGCGGAGGCCGAACTCGTGAAGTTGCTCGAGAACACGTTCCGTCACGTGAACATCGCGCTCGTGAACGAGCTCGCCATGTTCGCCGAGGACCTCGGGGTCGACATCTGGAGCGCGATCGACGCCGCGTCCACGAAGCCGTTCGGGTACATGCGCTTCACCCCCGGCCCCGGGGTGGGTGGGCACTGCCTGCCGGTCGATCCCTCGTACCTCTCGTGGCGGGTGCGGCGGACCTCCGGCTCGGCGTTTCGGTTCGTGGAGTTGGCCAACGACGTCAACGAGCACATGCCCGACTACGTCGTGAGCCGCATCGCCGCCATGCTCAACAAGCACGAGCGATCGGTGAAGGGCACCCGCATCCTGCTGCTCGGCATGGCGTACAAGGCGGGCACCTCCGACTGGCGGGAGTCGCCGTCGGTCGTGGTGGCCGAACGACTCGCCGCGCTCGGCGCGGACCTGCGGGCCTGCGACCCGCACATCCCGGCGGTGTTCACGCCCGGGTTCGACCTCACGCTCGAGGAGTTCGGGCCGGAGTCGCTCGGCGCCGCCGACCTCGTCGTCGTGCTCGTCGACCACCCGGAGTTCGACCCCGAGGTGATCTGCGCGCACGCGCCGCTCGTGTTCGACGCGAAGGCGATCCTGCGGGGCCGCGAGTTCCGGGGCGAGGTGCTCTAGGGGTTCGACCCCACGTCGTCGGCTCCGAGCCGATCGAACGACCGCACCACCCGCTCCGCCGGAGCCGGCGCGCGGTCGACGCCACCGAAGCCGGTGTACGCGAAGACGTCGGACCGCAGCCGCGAGGTCCCACGCACGACGACTGCGCCGTCGACGGATCCCCGCAGCGCGACCCGGCCGCGGCCGGCGAGCGGACGCACCGAGCAGTCGATGCGCAGGTCGTGCCACCGCGACCAGTCGATCGGCTCGATGGCTCGACCGCGCACCGCCCGGAGCGCACCCGGGTCCGAGGTCGCCGTCTCGACGAGCAGCGCGCGGCCGTCGTTCGACACGAGGAGCTCGTAGGCGCGCTGCGGGGTCTCGAAGCAGAAGGGTCCGAACGCGAAGTCGCCGTCGACGGTCACCGCCCGGGTCGAGATCCGCACGCCGAGACTCGTGTGCGTGCCGTTCGTCTGGACCCCCGCCAGGCCGGGACCGCATCACTCGCGACGAGGTGGTACCCGTCGGGCGCGTACGACGAGGCCGAGGAGCCGTCGTCGACGACGGTGAAGTCACCCCGGCCCCGGGTGAGGTCGGCCGAGGAGCGCTCGCCGAGGAGCGCGTCGTCGAGGGTGCGGTGGAACGAACCCCCGCCGTCGAGGAGCGCCGCCATCGCGAGCACGCACCCGACGAGTACGAGTCCGACGAGCACGAGCACGGGGAGGTACCGACGCCGTCGGTGGACGGGCGTCGACGTCGGTGGCACCACGGCGGACGTCGGGGTCGTGGGGGGACCGCCCTCCGTCCCCGCGGACGCCGGGTCGGTGACCTCGGGTCCGGTCGTCTCCGTGGTGCCGTCCGCCATGAGGACCGCCTCCCCGCGCTCGCGTTCGGGGACCAGCATGGGCGCACCGGGGCGCACGCCGGAAGGGTCGGGCGTCCCGAACCGGACGCCGGGGACGGATCGCCCGACTAGAGGCCGGTGAGCCCGACGTACTTGCCGCCGCGCTCGAAGACCCGGAAGGGCCGGTCGCCCGCGGCCACCCAGTCGCGGAACCAGGTGTTGTCGTCGATGTCGTCGAACACGACGACGGCGTCCGGGGTGAGGTGGGGCGCCACGGTCTCCCACCCGAAGGTGCGGCCCTCGGCCGACTTGTCGGAGTCGTAGTGGAAGAGCGCGACGGGCCCGCACACCGGGAGGATCTCAGCGAGGTTGGCGCGGTCGCCCTTCGTGTGGAGGTGCCACCCGGGCCGCAGGGCCTCGGGCACGACGCAGCCGACGAAGCGCTCGGGATCCTCGAGCCGGAAGTACGGGAAGTCGCTCGAGTACAGGGTGCCCGCGCCGTTGGCCTCGAGGGCGGCGAGCACCGCGGCCGAGGACCACCCGGCCGCCACCCCGGTCTCGACCACCGTGGTCGGACGGCGCAGCCGGGTGAGGAAGTGGAGGAGGCGGTGGTGCCCGCCACCGCCGAGGGGCACGCCGACGGTCGCGAGCACGGCGCGCGCGTGCACCTCGAAGGCCGCGGCCCACTCGCCCGACTCGACCCAGAGGTCGGCATCGATCGCCGACGCGAAGGTGTCCACCGACTCGGCGTGCTCGGCCGCCCACGCGAGCGCCTCGTCGCGATGGGTCGGACGCAGGCGGGCCCGCACCTTGCCGACCATCACCGGCAGGTAGGAGGGTCGCAGCGCGTTACGGGCGACGTTGCGCAGGGTGCGAGCGCTCGGCACGGGGCCGAGGCTAGTGGCGTGACCGGCCGGTCCCGACCGTGCCCTGCGGTCCCGGGACGCTCCGCGCGCTCGTAGGATTCGGGCCTTGCCTGCACCCGTCGACCCGCGTGCCCCGGGGGGCGGGCGGTGACCACCGCGTCGCCGCCGGATCCGGGCCGCGCCGCGCCCGGGCCGGTCCGCACCGGTACCCGGGCCACGTGGTGGCTCGGCACGACCGCGGTGCTCCTCGTCCTCGGCGCGCTGGTCCCGCTCGTGATCGCATGGCGGGCCGGCGCGCTGTCCGTGCCGCGCTCGGACGACTGGTCCTACCTGACGACCCTGTTCCGTTGGACCGAGGGCGGAGGCCTCGACTTCAACCGGTGGGTCTCGATGACCCTCATCGGCCAGTTGCTCCTCGCGGCTCCGGTGGCGCTCGTCGCGCCCGGCTCCATCGCCGCGGTGCGCATCGAGATGGCGCTCCTCGGCGTCGGCGGGCTCCTCGCCACCGTGTGGCTGGGGATCCAGGTGATCGGCCGGCGCGGCCCGGCCCTGCTCGTCGCCGCGACGATCGCGCTCGGCCCACTCTGGGGCCCGCTCGCCGCGACCTCCATGACCGACGTGCCGACCTTCGCGGTCCAGACCCTCGCGGCGGCGATCGCGGTCCT
>JBJTWK010000075.1:0-6856 GCA_046081705.1 Actinomycetes bacterium
AGGAAGCTCGATGAAGACGCGCTCGAAGCGGCGCACCCGACCATCTATCGGTCGTTCGTTGAGGAGAAGGAGGACGTCGCGGGTTCCTTCCGCTTCAAGAAGCAGGGCGAAGAGCAGGATGTTGCGTTGCCTGAAGAGTTCGTTACCTTCCGCGATGGGTTCGAACAAGTGCTCGATCGCGCGGAGGCGGACGATGGCTACCTTGAGGAGCTCCACCTCGAGCGACTGGCGCTTCTGCGTTTCGAGTCGAGAGCCGCGTGGGACCTGTCGCTCGCCAAGGCAACCCTTCAGGCGAGGTGCGGAGCACACATAGGCATCGCGGGATTGGTCGCTTGGAAGCGTGAAATGAAGGTCAAGCAGACGTTCAACAAGGCTGCGTTCAAGGCCGAGCACCCGGACCTGGCAGCACAGTTCACGGCGGTCGTCGACAGCCATGCGTTCGTCGTGGCGCCGATGCGGAGTTACGCGCCGGCACGCTGACCTACTTGGTCGTGTACATCCCGCCGTCGACCGGAATGATGGCGCCGGTGATGTAGGCGGCGGCCCGCGAGGCGAGGAACAGTGCGGTGCCGGCCATGTCCTCGTCGGTGCCGATGCGGCGCATCGGGTTCGTGCGGGCGATCTGCTCACCCGCGATCTCGAGCGTGGCCCGCATCATCTTCGACTGGAACGGACCCGGCGCGATGCAGTTCACCGTCACGCTGGGCGCCATCTGCGACGCGAGGTGCCGGGTCATCTGGTGCACCGCGGCCTTCGAGGCCGAGTAGGCGTAGGTCTCCATCATCGGGACCTGCAGGCCGTCGATCGATCCGATCATGATGACCCGAGCCGGCGAGCCGTCGGTGGCCGCGGCCTCGAGGAGCGGGCGCAGGAACCGGGTCATGTGGAACACGCCCTTGACGTTGAGATCGAGCACGCGGGACCAGGCCGCGTCGTCGTGGTCGGCCATCGGCGCGCCCCAGGTGGCCCCCGCGTTGTTCACGAGGATGTCGAGGCGGTCGGTGCGCTCGGCGACCCAGTCGGCCAGCGCGCGGCAGCCCTCCTCGGTCGAGAGGTTGGCGGTGGTGCCCTCGACCTCGCCGAACTGCGACAGGTCGGTGACGGTGGCCTCCACCGCATCCGCCTTGCGGCTGGCGACGAGCACCCGGGCGCCCGCCCGCACGTAGCCCTCGGCGATCATGCGGCCGATGCCGCTCGTGCCGCCGGTGACGAGGGCGGTGCGGCCCTCGATCGAGAAGAGTTCGTGCAGGACGTCGCTCACGGTCGTACCTCGCGCGCTTCGGATCGGAGCGGCGAACCTAGCGCGCCGGGCCGTCAGTTCAGCGAGGCGGCGAGCGTCGGGGCGATGGTGCGGTTGAGTGCGTGGAGCGTGGAGCGCGCCGCCGCCTCGATCGGGCTCGTGCCGGTGGCCAGCCCGTGCAGCGTGTGGGCGTCGTCGTCGAGCAGTTCGGTCGCCACGAGGTAAGCGTTCGCGGTGTCGCGGTGCTCCATCGGACGGGCCCAGACCGCGGCCTGCTCGAGTTCGGGCACGAACACCTTGAGCGCGTCGAGCGTGGCCTCGGACGCACCGAGCACGCCCTTGCTCGCCGGCGCTCGGCCGATGCTGCGCTGCCCGTTGAAGGTGAGGTGCACCTCGAGTTCGTCGGTGTCGGGGAACGTGAGGACGGCGAGCAGGCGCACCCGCGGCTCCCGCGCCACGAACTGCTCGCGCTCAGCGGCCTCGGCCGCCACGACGTCGATGACGTCGTGGGCGATCGGCGCGGGAGCCTCGGCCTCGACCTCGGGCACGGGCGCCTCCGCCTCGGTCCCGTCGGGCTCCACGAACTCGTCGTCGCTGGGCGCTCCGGTCGTCTCGTCGACGAACTCGCGCCCGGACTCCATGAACGGCACGCGCGGCTCGAAGTCGACGAGGTCGGGGTGCAGGGGCGCCTCGCCGGCTTGCACCTGACCGCTCCCGACCGCGCTCGAGGACGAGGTGGTCGACGGGGGCGGGGTGCCGCCGAGGGTGGAGAGGTCGCGCCAGTGGTTGACCTCGACGGCCACCGACTTGTCGGTGTAGCGCAGGGCGATGCGGGCGGCGGCATCGGTGAGGGACGGGTCCGAGTGGGGGTCCCGCACGTGGAGCTGGATGCGCAGGATGCCGTCCTCGTCGATCGCGGCGGCGAGCACGCCGGGCAGGCGTCGGAGCTCGAGCTCGAGGTCGTCGATCGTGGGTTCCTGGTTCATCCTCGTGCCGCCTTCGCCGCGAGCAGGCGCTGGTCCGCCAGGTTGAAGAGGGCCTCGGGCTCCTCGGCCTCGTTCGGGCACTCGGCGGCGCCGTAGGAGAAGCCGGGGCAGGGTTCGTCGCCGATCCGGGTGTTCGCGACCCGCTCGAGGAGCGGGTTGATGTCGTCGAGCGTGGTGTCGGGGAGGATGAGCGCGAACTCGTCGCCGCCGATGCGCGCCGCGTTGTCGCCGTAGCGCAGGGCGCGACGGAATCGTTCGGCGAGCGCGATGAGTGCGGCGTCACCGGCGGAGTGGCCCTGGGAGTCGTTGATCCGCTTGAGGTGGTCGAGGTCGATCACCACGAGGGTGAACGGCCACCGGTACCGCACGCTGCGGGCCACCGACATGGCGAGGAGGCGCTCGGCGCTGCGCCGGTCGTAGAGCCCGGTGAGCGGGTCGTGCCAGGAGTCGTGGCGCAGCAGATCCATGCGCAGCGCGACCGTGCACAGGCTCATGATGAGCGACGGGTCGATCGCGCCCTCGGCGAGCGGGGGATCGGTGTAGAGCCCGGGCTCGGCGTTGAGGAGCGAGAGGTCGTCGCCGTCGAGCCGGCGTCGGCCCGCCCGGAACACCTGACGGCCGAGGCCCGGGTCCTCGATGACGATGGCGGCGTCGTCGAGCGCGAACTCGGTGACGATCTCGTCGAGCGCCTCGTAGACGAGGGCCATGCCCGATTCGTTCGCCGCGAGGTCGGCGACGAGCCGCGTACCGAGGGCGGGCTTCACGGCGGTCGCGGCGGCCCCGGTCATCTGGGGCGGGGCGTCCGCCGACGCGCCGGCACGCAGCACGTCGGAGAGGGGTCGCCCCAGTCCGCCCTGTCGTCCCACGTCACGATCCGATCCCCACACCGCACACCCGCTGCCCTTGGTGGCGCCCAACTCCGACGGGCCGACTCTATCGGCCACGGAGCGTGATGAGAACCTCTCACGTTGCGTGGTCTTGCGGGCACATCCCGGGCCGTGTGGGACACTGCAGACCCGCCTGCCGCCGCCGATTCCGAGCCCGAAAGCCACCGTGATCGCCGACACCCTCACCGACGCACTCCGTGGAGCCCTGGCCGCAGCCGGCCTCCCCGAGCCTGAGGGCGGTCCGACCCTCGAGCCGACGGCCCGCCGGGAGCACGGCGACTTCCAGACCAACGTGGCCCTCCGGCTGGCCAAGGCCGTGGGGGAGGCCCCCCGGGACGTCGCCGCCCGCATCGCCGCCGCCCTCGAGGCCGCGGCCCCGCCGCACCTCGAGCGCACCGAGATCGCCGGGCCGGGCTTCATCAACCTGTTCCTCGCCCCGGGCTGGCTCCACGACGTGCTCGGCGCGGTGGTCGCCGACGGCGAGGCGTACGGGCGGGGCGACGCCCTCGCCGGCGCGCGCATCAACCTCGAGTTCGTCTCGGCCAACCCGACGGGCCCGCTGCACGCGGGGGGCGGCCGGTGGGTCGCAGTGGGCGACGCGCTTGCGAACGTGCTCGCGGCGCAGGGCGCCGAGGTGCACCGCGAGTACTACCTCAACGACGCGGGCAACCAGCTCGACACGTTCGCCCGGTCGCTCATGGCCCGCTACCGCGGCGAGGAACCGCCGGAGGATGGCTACCACGGGCAGTACCTCGCGGACATGGCGCAGCGGTTGCGCACCGAACTCGGCGACGACGTCGACGAGGCCACGGCGCGCGAGTGGGGCTACGCCGTCGTGCTCGCCTCCCTCAAGGACGACCTCGCGCGCATCGGCGTGCACTTCGACACGTGGTTCTCCGAGCGCCTGCTGCACGAGCGCGGGGATGTGCCCGAGGTGCTCGAGCAGCTCCTCGGCAGCGGCCACACCTACGACAAGGACGGCGCGACCTGGCTCGCGAGCGAGGCGCTCGGCGACCAGCGGGACCGCGTGCTCGTGAAGGGCGATGGTTCCACGACCTACCTCGCGAACGACCTCGCCTACCACCGGGACAAGATGCGTCGGGGTTGGACCCACCTCATCGACATCTGGGGAGCGGACCACCACGGACAGGTGCGCAGCCTCCAGACCGGCCTGCAGGCGATCGGCATCGGCACGGCGGAGGCCCCCGAGCCCGAGATCATCCTCGGGCAACTCGTGAAGCTCGAGCGTGGCGGCGAACTCGTGCGCATCTCGAAGCGGGCGGGCAACGTCATCACCCTCGCCGATATCCTCGACGAGGTCGACCCCGACGAGTGTCGCCTCACCTTCCTGCTGCAGGGCATCGACACCGCGCAGACCTTTGACCTCGACGTCGTGACCTCGCAGTCGATGGAGAACCCCGTGTACTACGTGCAGTACGCGCACGCGCGGGTCGCCTCCATCGCGCGCCGGGCCGCCGAGGCCGGCGTCGTGCGTGCGCCGCTCGCCGAGGTCGACCTCGCGCGGCTCGTCCACGAGCGGGAACTCGACCTGCTGCGCGCGCTCGCCGAGTACCCGGCGGTCCTCGCGTCGGCCGCCGAGCTCCGCGCGCCGCACCGGGTGAGCACCTGGGTGCGCGACTTCGCATCGCGCTTCCACGGCTTCTACCGGGACTGCCGCGTCATCACCGACGACCCGGCGCTCACCCAGGCCCGGCTCTGGCTCGCCGAGGCCGTGCGCGGCGGGCTCGCCGGGGCGCTCGGCATCCTCGGGGTGCACGCGCCCGAGGTCATGGAGCGCCTCGACGGCGACGACGACGAGGCCGAGGCCTGACCGGTGAGCACGGCACCCTTCGACCGGAGCCTCGTGCCGGCCGGGATCCTGGCCGCCGACCTCGACGCCCTCGCGGCCGAGTTCGGCACGCCGCTGTTCGTCTACGACGAGGACCACCTCCGGGCCCGCTGCCGGGAGTTCGCCGCGGCCTTCGGTGCCGAGCGCGTGGCCTTCGCCGGCAAGTCCTTCCTCTGTTCGGCCATGGTGCGCCTCGTGGCCGAGGAGGGGCTCCACCTCGACACCGCCTCGGGCGGGGAGCTGCACGTGGCGCTCCACGCCGGGATGCCGGCGGACCGGATCACCCTCCACGGCAACAACAAGTCCGACGCCGAGCTGCGCCGCGCCCTCGCCGAGGGGGTCGGGCGGATCGTCGCCGACTCTGACGACGAGCTCGACCGGCTCGAGCGCCTCGCCGCCGAGATCGGTGTGCGCCCCCACGTGCTCGTGCGGGTCACGCCCGGCGTGCACGCGCACACCCACGAGTACATCGAGACGGGCACCGAGGAGTCGAAGTTCGGCTTCACGGTGAGCAACGGCGTCGCCCTCGCTGCGGCGCGCCGGATCGTCGAGAGCGACCTCCTCGAGTTCGGCGGGCTGCACTGCCACATCGGTTCGCAGATCTGGGTGCTCGAGTCCTTCACCCGTGCGGTCGACGTCGTACTCGACCTCGTCGCCGCGATCCGCACCGCCACGGGCGCCGGGGTCACCGACCTCGTGCTCGGTGGTGGCTTCGGCGCGCGCTACCTGCCCGAGGACCCCGAGATCGGGATCGCCGAGTACGCGCACACCCTCCTCGACGCGGTCGAGCGGGGGAGCGCCAGCCGTGACCTGCCGGTGCCCGCGGTGCACGTGGAGCCCGGCCGCTCGATCGTGGCGGCCGCCGCGGTGACCGTGTACCGGGTCGGCACCGTGAAGGAGATCCCGGGCGTCGGCACCTACGTGGCGATCGACGGCGGCATGTCCGACAACCCGCGGCCCGTCCTCTACGGCGCGGGCTACGAGGCGTACCTGCCGGCCCGCATCGACGAGGACCGCCCGCTCACCGCCCGGGTCGCGGGCAAGCACTGCGAGCAGGGCGACGTGATCGTGGGCGAGGCCCACCTGCCCGCCGGGGTCGAGCCGGGTGACCTGCTCGTGACCCCGGTGACCGGGGCCTACGGCTACTCGATGGCCTCGAACTACAACAAGATCCCCCGACCGGCCGTGGTGTTCCTCCGCGGCGGCACCGCCCGGCTCGTGATCCGCCGCGAGACCGACGACGACCTCACCCGCCTCGACGTCGGCTGACCTTCCGAGGCCCGTCGTTCGCGGACGGTGCACGCGCACTCCGCGCGCACCTTGTCCTCATGCGGCGCGTTCGCGACGCGCGCGCCCGCCCGATGGTTAACATCACCGACGACATCTGGTGTGACGCGTGAAGGGCAGGATATGCGGGGATCGATCGTTCGCATCGCGTTGTCGATCGCGATGGTGCTCGGCGGCGGGATCTTCGTCGGTAGCAATGTGGCGACGCAGCGCGCGTCCGCAGCGGGGCCGGACCTCGTCTACACGTACGAAGTCCGTGGTCTCTCGAACTCGAGCGACCTCGAGGCGTTCGCCGCGCAGGCGGCGGAGACGCTCAACGATCCGCGTGGGTGGAGTCTCAACGGATCGATCGCGTTCCAGCGGGTTCCGTCCAGCGGATCATTCACGCTCTGGTTGGCCGCAGCCTCGACGCTGCCGTCGTTCGGTTCGCCGTGCAGCACTTCGTGGTCGTGTCGGCAGGGACGCAACGTGATCATCAACGAGACCCGATGGCTCGAGGCGTCGCCCGCGTGGAACGCCGCAGGCGGACCACTCCGCGAGTACCGGCACATGGTGGTCAACCACGAGACCGGGCACTGGCTCGGGTTCGGTCATGCGTTCTGTTCGG
>JBJTWK010000076.1:0-7360 GCA_046081705.1 Actinomycetes bacterium
GGTCGCCCAGGGCGCCCTCGTGGGCGCGGCCCTCACCGGCATCCTCGTGTGGTCCGGCACCGCGCCGGTGCCGTTCATCTACTTCCAGTTCTGAGCCGCACCCCCGGCCGCCCCCGCACGCGCCCCGCGCCCCGCGCCCCCGCGCCGCCGCGCCCCTCCCGAACTTCGGAGGTTCGCCGGGCCCGGAGCGACGGAACGCCTCCGAAGTTCGGGAAGGTGGGGGCGGGTCGGGGCGGGTCAGGTCGGGAGGGGGGCCCAGGTCGCGAGCAGGCGGGCGAGGTCGGACTCGGCGAGCGTCGTGCGGAACCGCACCGACACGCCGTCGACCGTGACCGCCCCGACCGTCACCGCGCCGTCCTGGCCGATCCAGCCGGTGTTCGTCCCGGCGGTGAAGCGAGCCGACCCCGGTGCCGGGGGCGTCGGGCAGCCGGCGGCCTTGAGGTACAGCGCGAGGTACCCGGCCGAGAGCGGCTGGCCCGTCGGCGCGTACAGCGTGAGCACCTGCTGGCAGGTCCCGTCGCCCTGACTCGGCGTGACGCCGACCACGGCCCGCAGGGACCACCCCGCCGGGAGCGCGGCGGGTCCGCGCCGGATCGTCGCCGGCAGCGCGGCGGCCTGCGCGTCGCGCACGCCGTCGATCGGCACCGCCCCGCCGGGTGCCGTGATCGCCTCGGCCCGATCACCCCACCGCACGCCGATGTAGGTGCGCCGCGCCACCCGCTCGCCACCCGCGTACACGTCGGCGGTCCGGCCGACGAAGGCGGGCTCGGCACGACGGACGAGGATCGACGTCGGCCGTTCACCGTCGTCGATCGCTTCGGGGACGACGGCCAACGTGCGCGCCCCCGCATCGCCCGGGCGCACACCGGTCACACGCTCGACCCCGGCGCCGAGCAGATCGCTCACCTCGCGCGGCGTCGGGGCGAGGAGGTCGTCGCCGAGCAGGGCGATCCAGGTCTCGCGGTCGGCACCCGGGTCGAGCCGGATCCACGGCGCCGACTGCCCAGTCGCCAGCCGCAGGTCGGCGCGCACGTAGACGACACCGCCGACCCGCCGCACCTCGTTGCGCCCACCGTCGTCGTACTCGGTCGCGACGAGGGAGTCCTCGCCCCGCCGGGCGAAGGTCTCGTCGGCCCGACCGGCCGCGATCGTCTGCTGCCGGAACGACACCGCGTCGCTCGCCGCGCCGGCCCGGGTCGCCGCTGCGAGCAACGCGGTGCCCGCCGCCGAGGTCGCGGGCTCGGACGATCCACCACCGCACGCGCCGAGCACGAGCGCGCACGCGAGCGCGCCGAACACCGAACGGCGGAGGGTGCGAGGCACGGTCATCGGGCGGGCTCCTCGTCGTCGTAGGCCACGTGCCAGAGGCACAGGCCGTGGGGCGGGGCGAGCGCCCCGGCCGCGGCCCGGTCGCCGCTGCGCAGGATGGAGAGCATGGCACCCGGTCGGCGCTTCCCGAGCCCGGCCTCCACCTGGGTGCCCACGAGGGCCCGCACCATCTGCCAGCAGAAGGCGGTCGCCCGCACCTCGTAGCGCAGCACGCCGTCGCCGAGGTCGTGCCACTCCGAGGCGAGGATGCGCCGCACCGTGGTCGAACCGGCCGGACCCCGACGGCAGAACGCGGCGAAATCGTGCTCCCCGATGAACGGGTCGGCCGCGAGTTCGAGCGCGTGGAGGTCGATCGGTTCGGGCACCCACCAGGCCGTGCGGGCCAGGAACGGGTCGGGCTCGCGCCGGTTCAGCACCGTGTAGCGGTACGTGCGGGCCCGAGCCGAGTGGCGCGCGTCGAATCCGGGGCCCGCGACGCGGGCGTCGCGCACCACGACCTCGGGCCCGAGCATGCGGTTCACCCGGTCGCGCAGCCGGTCGGGATCCGCGTCGGGTGGGGCGACGAACGACACGACCTGGCCCCACGCGTGCACCCCGGCGTCGGTGCGGCCGGCGCACGCGAGGTCCACCGGGGCCCGCAGCACTTTGGCGAGCGCGGCCTCGAGTTCCCCGGCGACCGTGCGCTGGTCGCGTTGGCGGGCGAACCCGTGGAAGGCGGTGCCGTCGTAGGCAACGGTCATGCGCAGGATCGGTCCCGCCGCCCCGCCGTCCGCGTCGGATCCGGCCCCGGGCACCGCACCCGGGGCGTCCGCGGCGCCGCTGGGCGCGACACCGCCGCCGTTTCCGGCGGCGGGGACGTCGAACAGGGTCATCGGATCGGCCGGTGGCCGCGGCTGGTCAGACCAGCTCGATGCGCGCCATGGGCGCGTTGTCGCCGGGGCGCGGGCCGAGCTTGGTGATCCGGGTGTAGCCCCCGTTGCGGTCGGCGTAGCGCGGCGCGATGTCGTTGAAGAGCCGCGTGGTGACCGTCTGGTCGTGGATCGTGGCGACCACGAGGCGCTGACGGTGCACGCCGCCCTTCTTGGCCTTCGTGATGAGCTTCTCGGCGTACGGGCGCAGGGCCTTGGCCTTGGGCAGCGTGGTGGTGATCGCGCCGGCCTCGAACAGCGAGGCGGCGAGGTTCGCCATCATGTGCTTCTGGTGCGTGGGGCTCCCGCCGAAGCGCGGGCCCTTCTTCGGGGCGGGCATCCGATCAGTCCTTGATCCGCAGCGCGAGGCCGCGCTCATCGAGCTTGACGAGGACCTCGTCGAGCGACTTCTGGCCGAAGTTCGTGATGGCGAGGAGGTCGTCCTCGGTCTTCATGACGAGCTGGCCGATCGTGTCGACCCGGGCCCGCTTCAGGCAGTTGCGCGGACGCTCCGAGAGGTCGAGGTCCTCGATCGGGAGGTCGAGGTCGGGGGCGTGGGTGGCCTCGACCTTGGCGTCGCCGAGCTCGAGGCTCGGGGCCTCCTTGGAGAGGTCGGCGACGAGGCCCACGAGGGTCCCGAGGGTCGCACCGGCCGAGGCGAGCGCCTCGCGCGGCGTGATGGAGCCGTCGGTCTCGATCTCGAGCGCCAGCTTGTCGTAGTTGGTGGCCTGCTCCACCCGGGTGGGCTCGATCGAGAACGACACGCGCCGCACGGGGGCGAAGATTGCGTCGACCGGGATCACGCCGATCGGGGCGCCCGCCTTCTTGGTCTTGTCGGCCGAGGCGTAGCCCCGACCCTGCTCGACCGTGATGTCGAGGGCGAGGCGGCCCTTGCCGTTGACGCTCGCGATGTGGAGGTCCGGCGAGAGGATCTCGACGTCGGCGGTGGTCTGGATGCTCGCGCCGGTGACCTCGGCCGGACCGGTGACGTCGATGCGGAGGGTGACCGGCTCCTCGGACACGCAGGTCAGCACGAGGTCCTTGAGGTTGAGGATGATGTCGGTGACGTCCTCCTTGACCCCCGAGATGGTGCCGAACTCGTGGAGCGCGTCGTCGAAGCGCACCTGGGTGACGGCCGCACCCGGGATCGACGACAGCAGCACGCGCCGCAGCGTGTTGCCGATGGTGTGGCCGAAGCCGGGCTCGAGCGGCGAGATGGTGAAGCGCTGGACGTTCCCCTGGGGCTCGTCGGCCTCGATCTCAGGACGCTGGATGATGAGCATGGGTGTGCCTCGTTCGCAGATGTTCGACAGCGGGGAGTGGGGTTACTTGGAGTAGAGCTCGACGATGAGCTGCTCGCGCACCGGGACGTCGATCTGCTCGCGCAGCGGCAGGTCGCGCACCGTGGCGGTGTGGTCGGAGGCCGAGACCTCGAGCCACATCGGCACCGCTCGGTCGATCGTGTCGAGGTTGTGGCGCACGACGATCATCGACTTCGCCTTGGCGGAGAGGCCGACGACGTCGCCCTTGCGGAGCTGGTACGACGGGATCGTGACCTTCTTGCCGTTCACCGTGACGTGGCCGTGGCGCACGAACTGGCGGGCCTGATTGCGGCTCGCGCCGAAGTTCGCCCGGAACACGACGTTGTCGAGGCGCTGCTCGAGCATGCGGAGCAGGTTCTCGCCGGTGATGCCCTTCTGGCGCGCGGCCTCCGCGTAGAGGTTGCGGAACTGCTTCTCGAGCACGCCGTAGATGCGGCGGGCCTTCTGCTTCTCGCGCAGCTGGAAGAGGTACTCGGAGTCACGCACGCGGCCCCGGCCGTGGAGGCCCGGCGGGTACGGGTGCCGCTCGATCTGACACTTCATGGTGTCGCACTTGGCGCCCTTGAGGAAGAGCTTCATGCGCTCGCGCCGGCACAGACGGCAGACGGCTCCGGTGTAACGCGCCATGACTCAGACCCTCCGCCGCTTGGGCGGGCGGCAACCGTTGAACGGGATCGGCGTGACGTCCTTGATGCCGAGCACCTCGATCCCGGTGTTCTGGATGGAACGGATGGCGGTCTCACGGCCGGAGCCGGGACCCTTCACCATGACGTCGACCCGGCGCACACCGTGCTCCATGGCCCGCCGGGCCGCGGTCTCGGCGGCGAGCTGCGCGGCGAACGGCGTGCTCTTGCGCGAGCCCTTGAAACCGACGTTGCCCGACGAGGCCCAGGAGATGGTGTTCCCCTGCTGGTCGGTGATCGTGATGATCGTGTTGTTGAACGACGACTTGATGTGCGCGACGCCGTGCGTGATGTTCTTGCGTTCTCGGCGCCGGGGACGACGTCCGCCGGATGCGGGCTTTGCCATGTGGTGCGTGACTCCTGGGAGGTGATCGAAGCGAGACCGTGGTGACGGCTCGCGTTACTTGCGGACCTTCTTCTTGCCCGCCACGGTCTTCTTCGGGCCCTTGCGGGTGCGGGCGTTCGTGCGGGTGCGCTGGCCGCGCACGGGCAGGCCGCGACGGTGGCGGATGCCCTGGTACGTGCCGATCTCCATCTTGCGCTTGATGTGGCCGGCAACCTCGCGACGCAGGTCACCCTCCACCTGGAGGTTCGCCTCGATGTAGGCGCGCAGGCGGGACACCTCGTCCTCGGTGAGGTCGCGGGTGCGGGTGTCGGGCGACAGGTCGGTCGCCGCGCAGATCGCCTCGGCGGTCGAACGGCCGATGCCGAAGATGTAGGTCAGGGAGATGACGAGTCGCTTCTCGCGAGGGACGTCGACGCCTGCGATACGGGCCATGTGCTCGGGGTTCCTCTCAGCCCTGGCGCTGCTTGTGCCGGGGGTTCTCGCAGATGACCCGCACCGAACCGTGGCGGCGGATCACCTTGCACTTCTCACAGATCTTCTTGACGGAGGGTCGGACCTTCACCGTGGTTCCTGGTTCGTCGCTTCGAGTGGGGGTGGTGGCTACTTGTAGCGGTAGGTGATGCGGCCGCGGCTCAGGTCGTACGGGGTGAGCTCGACCTGGACCTTGTCGCCGGGGAGGATGCGGATGTAGTGCATGCGCATCTTCCCGGAGATGTGCGCGAGCACCTTGTGGCCGTTCTCGAGCTCCACGCGGAACATCGCGTTCGGGAGGGGCTCGACGACCGTGCCCTCCACGAGGATCGTGTCGTCCTTGGGCTTCGCTACGGGAGTACCACCTGGTTCGGGCGCGCGGATCCGCAGGGACCCGCCCACGTGCTCGGGCAAGGGGCACAACACTACACCCGGCCCCCCGTCGGAGGAAATCCGCCGCCCAGCGCCCGTGCGGCCGGGAGGGTCCTTGACGGACCGGCCCGACGACGGGCGCTCCGGCGCCCCCGGGCCTCCGCCGGACCCGGGCGGGGGCGGGGCTAGGAGAGGGCGACCTCGCAGCGCAGCCCGCCGGTCGGGGGGTCGATTGAGGCCCCGAGCACGTCCCAGGAAGCCTGCTCGGCCGGGCCGAGGATGGCGAGATCCGACGCGAAGTCGACGTCACCCCCCACCCCGTCGATGAAGGTCACGTCGATCGACACGATGGCGTCGACCGGGTTGTCGTTGCGGATCGTGCCCCGGGCCGTGAGGTCGAGGGTGTCCGCGTTCCAGAGGCAGGTGCCCGGGGTGATCACCACGCGGACCCGGGCGAGGTCGGCCTCGCCGTCCGGCGTGGTCTCCACGGTGGCGGGCGGGGTCGTGGTCGTGGTCGAGCCCGTCCCGTCGCCCTTGCCGCCCTTGCCGCCCTTGGCCCCGGTCGTGCCCGAGGTGCCGGCGGAACCGGTCGCGCCGCTCACCCCCGAGGCCGCCGGGCCCGATCGACCGGCGGTGGTCGCCGTGGCGCCGCCACCGTCGTCGCCATCGCCGGCGCCGAGTGCGAGCAGCAGGCCCGCGACGAGCAGCACGGCCGCCGCGACGACGACGGCGATCCCGCCGGGGCCGCGCCACCAGGGGCGGCCGCCGGGCGCGCCGGCCGGATCGGCGGGCGGGATGCTCGGGGTGTCGGTCGGGTCGGCCATGCGGGTCCCATGATGGCAGAGGCCCGCGCCCCGAGGGACGCGGGCCTCGGCCGGCGATCACTACGAAGCGGGCCCCGGGTCGGTCAGTTCAGGAAGTGGAAGCCCTGGGACAGGTTGCCCAGCGGGCTCACGATGCCGGCACCGAGTGCCAGGTCCCGCACGTTCGGCGTGCCCACGACCGGGCCGAACCGTCCACAGTTCCCCATCACGTAGGCCTTGACGCTCGAGTACCCGAGACCCGGGTAGACCGAGAACGCGTCGTCCGTGCCGAAGCCGTCGATCTCCTCGACCCACGTGTTGCGCTCGTCGTAGTAGCCGACGGCGACCGTCTTGGCCGCCCGGAACGCCGGGGCGAAGAACACGTTGCCGCCGATCGTGGCCCCGACCGCCTCGCCCTTCGTGACCATGCCCGTCACCCATGCGAGGTCCGAGAGTTCGGTGTCGGTGCCGAGAACGCGCAGGTAGCCGAGGATCCGGGAGTCGGTCAGACCGTCGGCGTCGGTGTCGAGGGACCACGCGACCTTGCCCATCAGGGGCCGTTCCTTCGGGTCGGCGTCGTCGAGTTGGCAGTCAGTCGAGGGCGAGGACATCTTCGCCGCGAACTTGAGGACCGTCGGTACGGTCGATCGCACGCCGAGGTCCGGGGACAGCAGGCAGGCACCGACCCGGCCCGCCGCGGCGTCGGCGGCGCTGCGGGCCACGCCGCGGACCGAGATGCTCACGGCCTGGTTGACCATGAGGAGCCCAGAACCGGGCACGGCGCCGCGGGCCGAGCCGACCGTGAGACCGGCGCAGAACCCGAGGTCCCGCATCGCCGCCTGCGGGTAGGCGTTCGCCACGACCGGCGGGGCGGCCGCACCCATCCCCGCACCGGGGCCGGCGACGTAGGTGAGCACACCAGCCACGAGCAGAACCACGAGACCCTTCGACCGTCCGACCATGCCGTCTCCTCCCGCCCGCCGGGGACCAGGACGCCACCCCGAGTGGCGCGTGCGGGAGAAATTACCACTCCGAGTGGTCGGGTCGGACCATCCCGCGGATCCAGCCTCCACCTCGTGAGGGCGAACGGGGAGCCGGGGCACGGGCCCGGAGGTCGGCGCCGCCC
>JBJTWK010000077.1:0-4830 GCA_046081705.1 Actinomycetes bacterium
TGCGGAGGTGGTCGATGACGTCCATGAGGCGACCGGGGCCCGGGTGCTCGCGCGGGTGTTCGGTCCCGAGGTGACGGGACCCATCGCGCTGCACGTCACGGCGAAGCGGTACCGGTGCGCGACCGAACCCGGGTACGTCGAGGGGCTCTCGCCGGCGTCGGTGCAGTCGCTCGCGATCCAGGGCGGACCGCTCGATGCCGACGGCTGTGCGGCCTTCGTGGGCCATCCGGCGGCCGCCGAGGCGATCCGGCTGCGCGGCTACGACGACTGGGGCAAGCTCGCCGACGTCGAGGTCCCGGGCTGGGACCACTACCGCCCGATGTTGGAGCGCCTCGCCCGCTAGGCGTCGGGATACTCGACGGTCAGGGTCGAACCCCGCTCGGTCCGCGTCACGGCGATGCCGGTCGGCAGCGCCTTCTGCATCTCGGTGACGTGGGTGATGACACCGACCATGCGGCCGGCGGTCTGCAGGCCGTGGAGCACCTCGGTGGCCCGGTCGAGCGTCTCGGCATCGAGCGATCCGAAGCCTTCATCGACGAACAGCGCGTCGAGCTGCAGGTTCTGCTGCCCGGCGACGACCTCGGCGAGGCCGAGCGCCAGCGAGAGCGAGGCCATGAAGGTCTCGCCGCCGGAGAGCGTGTCCACCGATCTGGTGGCGCCGGCGTGGAGGTCGAACACGTCGAGGTCGAGTCCGCCCTGCTTCCGGCCGTCGATCGTCCGCCCGATCTCGAGCCGGTACTGCCCACCCGTCATCGCGACGAGGTGATGGTTCGCCTGGCGGGTGACCCGTTCGAGGTACGCCGAGCACACCCAGGACTCGAGGGCGATCCTCGGTGCCGTGTTGCCGGCGGCCACGTCGTACACGGTCTTGGCCGTCTCGGCCGCCGCCATCGCTTCCTCGGCCGTTCGGAGCCGGTCCGCGAACCCGTCGTGGGCGGCACGGAGCCGGTTCGCGGCGGACGTCGCAGCACCGAGGGCATCGACCGCGTCGTCGCGCGTCGCTTCAGCCTCGTCCCGGGCCTCGACGAGTTCCGTCGGGTCCGGTTCATCGTCCGGGATCTTCTGGCGCGCGAGCTCGGCGAGTTGGCCCGCCACACGGATGCGTTGACCAGCTCGGTCCGTGAGCGCCGCGCGCTCGGACTCGAGGCGGTCCGGGTCCATCGCTGCAGCGCTCGCCTCGACGACATCGGCGAATCCCTTCGCCGAGAGTGCGGCAGCGAGCGTCTCGCGCTTGCCCTCGTACGAAGCGGATCTCTTCGAGAGATCCTGCAGCAGTCGGTCGTACTCCTTCAGCGCGGTCTGACGAGCCCCGCTCGCCTCGAGGCGACTGCTCGCCGTCGCATGGTCGGGGGCGAAGGCCCTCGCGCGGTCCTCGCTCCCATCGGCGGCGGCCTTGGCCGCGGCCGCCTCGGCGCGAGCGGTCGCCACCGCACCGGAGAGTTCGATGATCCTGGGTCGGTTCTCGGTGATGAAGGACTCGGCCGTGGCCACTGCTGCGCGCAGGTCTCCGGCCTCCTCGGCCTGCGAGCGAAGTGCAGCGAGCTCGCGCCGGGTCGTCGACGCGCGCTCCGTCGCACCGTCGAGCGCATCAGCCGGTGGTCGCTCCCCCCGCGTGGCGACGAGGCTCGCCCGGCGGCGGTCGATCTCACCCTCGGCAGCGACCGCAGCGTCGTGTGCGGTCTCCGCCGCCGTCACGTCATCCTCGGTCGCCGCATCGGCGGGCAGGGCCGCCGGGTGCGGGTGCTCGGTCGATCCGCAGGTCGGACACGCGTCCCCAGGCGTGAGGTCGAGCGCGAGTCGTGCGGCGAGGCCCGCGATGTATCTGCCGCGGGTCTCGGCGAGCGCCGCCCGCAGTGCGGCGGAGGCCTCGGCGGCGGTCGCGTGTTCGCGTTCGACCTCGGCGATCTGGCGATCGAGCGTGATGCCCGCGTTCACCGCCGTGAGTTCGTCCTGCGCCGCGTGCGCCAGGGCCTCAGCGGCCTCGAGGCCCGCCGCCGCCATCTCCGCCGCCTGCGCTGCGTCACGGCGCCCCGGCAGTTCCTCCTCGGTTCTCGTGACCTCGGCTTCGAGCTGCTCCCGCTCGCGCTCGTTGCGCTCGACCTCATCGAGTGCGGTGCGCTCGTTCTTCCGCTCGCGTGCAGCGGCGTCGAACTCCGCCACTGCGGTGCGGGCCGCCTCCTCGTTGGCGCGCTCGGTCTCGAGTAACTCGGCCACCATGCTCTCGTCGATGGGGGCATCGTCCTCGGCGGTTCCGATCACCGCCGCGGCATCGGCGAGTGCCGCCCGTGCCGCGTCAGCGCTCCGGCGAGCGTCCTCCGTCGTGCGGATCGTCTCGAGCAGATCGTTCGCGTCCGCGGCGCGACGCAGGGCGGGTTCCAGGGCGGCGTCCGCCTCGGCGCAGGCGGCGAGTTCGGCCTCCTCCGCTCGGAGTTCGTTCCGTCGGCGCCACCGCTGTGCGCTCTCCGTCGCCGCGTCGGCGAGGGCCTTCGCCTTGTCGTACGCCTTGTTCGCCGCCTTCGCCGCGGCCTCGAGCCCCGTGACCATGTCGGCGGCCTGCGTCGACAGCGTGGCCAACGCCTCGGCGTTCTCATCCTCCGGGCCGTAGGGGTTCGCGTCCTCGTCGAACTCGATGCCGAGTGCGGCCGCGGCCTCGTCGCCGGCCTGCGTGATGACCTCGCACCAGTCGTCGATCGCAGCGGTGAAGACCTGCTCGATGTCGCGGCGGGCGTCCTGCACGGCGGCGGATCGCCGAGCGGACTCCTCCCGGAGGATGTCGACCGCGTCGAGGAACCGTCCCGTGTCGAACAGCGCACGCAGGAGCTTGAGACGCTCCTTGGATTCGGCCCGGAGCACCTCGGCGAACCGGCCCTGGGGGAGCAGGATGACCTGCTGGAACTGGTCGGCGTTCAATCCGATGAGCTCGGCCACGCGGTCATCGACCTCGGTCTTCCTCGCGGCCACCGTCCGCCAGGTCGAACCGTCGTGCTCGCTGAGCGTGACGGCCGCCTGCTCCCGTGTCATGCCCTCGCCGCGCTGCTTCGGTCGCTCGTACGCGGGCGAGCGCTCGATGAGGAACCGCTGCCCGCTGATCTCGAACTCGAACGTGACCGTCGTGGCCGCTGCAGGATCGGCGAAGTCGGAGCGCAGTCGCTCGGTGTGCTTGGCGCGAGCCCCGGCGGCCTTTCCGTACAGCGCGAACACCATGGCGTCGAGCACGGTCGTCTTGCCGGCGCCGGTCGGACCCGTGATGAGGAACAGGCCGTGCTGGCCCAGCCGGGTGAAGTCGATCTCGTGGCGACCCGGGAACGGGCCGAACGCCGACAGTTCGATGCGCAACGGCCTCATCGGTCCATTACCCGCTGCACCGCGCCGACCAGGAGATCGCGCTTCGCGCCCTCGAGGGCCTCGCCCCTGACGTCCTGCCAGTACCCCTCGGTGATCTGCTCGGGCGACAGGCGCTCCATCTCCTCGAGGTCGGGACCGTCGATCCGTTCCCGGCCGACGAGGCCCCGGTACTCGAGGGCCACCGCGTGCGGGAACCGCTCGCGCAGACGAGCCATCGCGTTGATCCGCACCTCGTCGTCGGTGAGGCGGGCGCGCACCCACTTGTCGGCCGCGCCTGCGTGTTCCTTCGCGGTGAGCAACTCGTCGAGCGTTCCCTCGATCGTGGCGACGCCACGCCCGATCGGGATCTCCCGAACCTCGACCTCGACGGACCCGTCGGGTGCCATCTCGACGATGCGCACGGACTTCGGCCCGGTCTCGCTGAACGAGTACGCCAGCGGCGACCCGGAGTATGCGATCGTCTCGGTGCCGGCGTGCTGGGCTCGGTGGATGTGCCCCAATGCAGTGTAGGAGAAGCCCTCGAACACCTCCACGGCGACGCGGTCGGTGCCGCCGACCCGGAGCGTCTTCTCCGACTCCGACGTCTCGACCTCGCCGGCGACGAACGCGTGGGCGAGCAGGAGGGACCTCGTGCCGCCGATCGCGTCGCGGCTGGCGCGCAGCGCGTCACGCATCGCGCCCTCGTGCGTTCGGTCGACGCCGAGATCCGGGTACTCACCGGTCGCATCGCGCGAGAAGTACATTCCCGGGTCGAGGAAGGGGAGCGGCACGATCGCGAGCGGGCCGTCCCGGAACTCGACGACGATCGGCGAACCGGCGACGTTGCGATCGATCGAACCGCGGACGTGCACCCCGAAGGCGCCGAAGGCCCGGGCGCCGAACCCGACCCTGGTGTTGTTGTCGTGGTTCCCGGGGATGAGCGCCACGATCGCTCCCGCGTTGCGGATCTCCGCGATCGCATGGTCCAACAGTTCGATCGCGTCCTCGGGAGGGACGCTGCGGTCGTAGACGTCGCCGGCGATCGCCACGAGGTCGATCTGGTCGGCCCGGACCGTGTCCACGAGCCACTCGACGAAGGCCCGCTGGTCGTCGATGAGCGGCATGCGCTCGAACTGGCGGCCCAGGTGCCAATCGCTGGTGTGGAGGATCCTCATCGTGCTCCCGGTGCTCGAACTCCGTCGCGGACCCCCTCGGCCCACGAGCACCGAACTCTCCCACGGGGGTCGGACATGGTCGCCAACCCAGCCCTCAGCGTCGGCATGTTTCGATTTTCGGGCTTCCCTGAGCGGGGATGGGCAGCCCACAGGGCATTCGACCCAGTCGTCTCGGCGCCCTATCTTTTGGACCCGAGGTTGGGCCCACGTGGGAGTGGGGAGGGCTTGGAACCAGGGGCAGGGCAACGTGAGTATTCCAGGGGGGCGGGACGGTGTCGCCTAAGCCACTCGAACTCGGGGATCTCGTTCGAACAATGGGGTCCGTCGGTCG
>JBJTWK010000078.1:0-10726 GCA_046081705.1 Actinomycetes bacterium
GCCTTCACCGTGCCCCACTGGGACTGACGCAACAGATGGCCCTCGGCATTCGGGTCGGCCGCGGCACCCCGGGCGACCTCGATCGCCTGCGCCTCCGAGATCGTGCCCCGCATCAGGGCGTTCGCGGTGTCGGGCATCCGACCCAACCGGTTCCCCAACTCCACCGTGCGACTCGCGTCATGCCACGAGCCCCCCGTGGTCTTCGCGACCCAGGCCTCCGGGCACTTCGAAGTCCCGTCGTTCCACGCGTCCTTCCGAGTGACCTCACCGATCGTGAGAGCCTGGAGGCCGGCGAGCTTGCGTTCCAGCCGATCCACGACCCGCACCTGATCCCGGAGCGCAGCGGCCGACATGCACGCGACATCCGTCGACGCGATCACCGCATCGATCAGGACCTCGATGCCGTAGAGCCGCTCATCCATGCGACGCATTCAACACCGAGGGTCGGACATCATCTCCGTGACGCGACGACGGCGGTGGGACCGATCAGGCGTGAGCGAACTCGAGGATCGCCGCGCACGTCGCGTCGGGGTCCTCGATCGGTCCGAAGTGACCGAGGCCGGCCATCGGGAGCATCAGCGCACCGGGGATGCGCGACGCGATCTGGGTGGCGTACTGCGGCGTGATGGTGTCGGTGATCTCGCCGCAAGCGATGGTGGTCGCCGCGGTGATGTTGCCGAGGCGGTCCCAGAGCGTGTGCATCGCGCCCATCGAGTAGACGGCGGCCTCGTGCTCCGGGTGGCACTTGAGCTCGACGGTGCCGTCGGCGAGGTCCCGCAGGCCGTGATCGACGTACGCGCGCAGTGCGTCGGGATGGAGGGTCGAGAGCGGTGGCCGGCTCGCGTACTTCGCGTAGGCCTCGTCGCGGGATGCCCACACCCGGCGCCGTCGGCGCGCACCCTCGGCGAGCGGGTTGCCACGGGTGTCGGTGCCGCGGTTCGGGAACACGATGGGCTCGAAGAGCCAGAGGCGAGCGTACGTACCCGGCTCGCGCTCCTCGCCGAGGAGCAGGGCCGCACCGCCCTTCGAGTGGCCCACGGCGACGAGGCCGGGGTCGCCGGCGATGCCGACGTCGTGGGCGACGGCGAGCGCGTCGTCGGCGAAGCGTTCCCAGTGGTAGGTGCCGTCGGGTTCCTCGCCGCTGTCGCCGTGTCCCCGGAAGTCGAGGCTCCACACCGAACGGCCAGCGGCGATGAGTCGCTCGGCGACCGGGGCCCACACCCGCCCGTGGAAGCCGGTCGGATGGCACAGCAGGGTCGGCGGGCCGTCGCCGCCCCACGCGTGGACGGCGAGGGTCGGTGCGTCGGAGCGCTCCAGGAGGTGGGAGGTGGGCACGAGGGGCGCCATCGGGTCATCATGGCAGGCGTGTCCCAGCCCCACGACGTCGCAGCGGTGCAGGCCGCCAACCTCGCCTTCTACGCGGCCTTCGAATCGCGGGACATCGACGCGCTCGCCGCGGCGTGGGAGCACAGCGATCGGGTCACGGTGGTGCACCCCGGGTGGCCGATCCTGCGGGGCTGGAGTCGGGTGCTGGGATCGTTCGAGGCGATCTGTGCGAACACCGCGTTCATGCAGTTCGTGCTCACGGACGAGCGGGTCACCATCGTGGGCGACGCCGCCTGGGTCACCTGCGAGGAGAACCTGCTCCAGTCGGTGTCGTCCCGCGAGGGCGCGAACGATCTCGGCGAGCTGTCGGGTGCCCGGGTCGTGGCGACGAACGTGTTCGTGCGGCACCCGGAGGGTTGGCGCATGGTCCACCACCAGGGCTCGCCCGCCCCGACCGGGATGCCGGACGAGGGCGATCCGGTCTGACGCGACGGCGTCAGCGTGCGGCCCGCTCGGCCGCGTGGTCCTCGGTGGCCTTTGCGATCGCGTGGACGGCGCGGTTCACGAACTCGCCGGCGCTCCCGGTGAGCCAGTCCTTGGAACGCTCTCGCGGTGCCACCTGCCCCTGGAACCGCGGCATGACGTGCTCCGCGAACAACTCGTACGAGCGGCGCTTGGCGGTCGGGGGCGCCCAGTCGTGGTCGAGGAACAGGTAGGCGCCGAACCCGCCCGCCGAGGCCTCGACGAGTTCGTCGATGCGGGCCACGGCGTCGTCGGGGGTGCCGATGACCGCGAACCCGCTCGCCCGGTTGTTCTCGAGGATCTCGTCGACGGTCGTCCCGGAGACCGGACCGCCGGGGAGGACGTGGCCGAAGTACTGCGCGAACTCGACGATGCCGTGCTCGACGTCGCGCTCGGCCTGCTCGCGCGTCTCGGCGATGTGCATCGGACCGACGAGGCGCCAGGTGGAGCGGTCGATGGTGTGCCCGTGCTCGGTTGCGATCTCGTCCCACATCGCGTGGTGATGGGCGAGCATGTCCATGCCCTGCTTGGCGGTCGCGGCGATCGAGAGCATGCCGATGCCGTGACGCCCCGCGGCGCGCGCCCCGGTGGGGGAGAAGGACGCGGCGACCGCGACTTCGAGGTGGGGCTGCTGGTACGACGCGAGTTGGAGTTTGGCGTCCTGCAGCACGAAGCCGTCGGTCTCCATCGAGACGGTCTCGCCGCGCAGCAGCGCCATGATGGCGTCGAGGGACTCCTCCATGCGCGGGCGCTGCGCATCCGCCGGGATGCCGAGCATGTGGGCGTCCGAGGTCAGCTGGCCCGGCCCGACCCCGAGCATCACCCGACCCCGGGTGAGGTGGTCGAGGAGCACCATCCGGTCGGCGAGCAGCAGGGGCTGGTGGTACGGGAGGCTCGCGACGCCGGTGCCGAGCCGGATCGATCGCGTGCGGGCGGCCGCCGCCGCGATGAACACCTCGGGCGAGGCGATGATCTCGACGCCGCCGCTGTGGTGCTCTCCGATCCACGCCTCGTCGTACCCGAGTCGGTCGAGGTGCTCGATCAGCTCGAGGTCGCGCTCGAGCTCGAGGGTCGGATTGGTGCCGACCGGGTGGAACGGGGCCATGAACACTCCGAAGCGCATGCTGGGATTCGACCCGCCGGCGCGCCGACGCGTCAAGCCGGGTCGGCCAGGATGAGCGGGTCGAGGGTCGAGCCGAGCCCGAGGCCGAGGGCCGCCGTCGCGTACTCCGCCGGGACGTTGAGCGCGACGATCCGCGCCCGCAACGGGTCGGAGGCGTCGATGATCGCTCGCGGGACCGCGTCGTTCGGGAGCGGGGCGACACCGGCCGGCAGGGCGCCGCCCGCGGTCGTCCCCTCCTCACGCGGTGCTGCCGCTCCGTCCACGCCCTCCCCGTTCCTCGGCCCCGCCGTCCCTCGTACCGGTCCCGGTGCGTGTGCGCGACCGATCCGAGAGTGCATCACACGGAACCGCCCCGAGGGTCCGGAATCCTCGGAACGTGCGGATCTCGACGGAACGCCATGCGTGACGGTCGGTGCCCACCGTCGGCGTCGGCCGACCACGGGCGGGCGATCAGCTGCGCTCGGCCTCGATGAACCGTTCGAGCGCCGGTCCGCTCTCGAACGACGTGATGAGGGCATACCGGGGGGCATCGCCGGTGTGCACCACGACGTGCCAGAGCCGCTGGGTGTCGACCACGAACCGGGTGCCCCGGTGCAGCGGCACGCGACGCTCGGTGGCCGGGTCGGGCAGTCCGTCGGCGTCCATGTCCATGAGGAGCATGTAGGAGTCCGGGTTGTCGGTGAGTTCCAGCCACGAGCGCACGACCCAGCCGTCGCCCTCCGGGTTGAACCGGTTGTTGTCGTCCCGGTGGAACGATCGCAGCGCGGTGTCATGGTCCTGGGGCTCGAGCTTGATCACCCGGACTCGACCGAAGTTCACGCCCACGCCCCGCACGTAGTCGCGGATCGTCGGGCAGAGGTCGGCGTTCGAGGTGAACACCGCGTCCTTGTCGGCGTGCTCCTGCTCCGCCGACCAGAACCCGCGGCAGTCGAGCGCTCCGTCCATCGTGGCGATCGGCGCGAAGTTCGTGTCGCCGCCGCTCTTCCAGTCCATGTACTCCAACGCGAGGTACTCGGACTCGGGGACCTCGAACGGCGCGTCTCGCAGCGCGACGAAGCCGGACTCCTCGAGGGCGGCCAGCCGGACGTGGTCCGTGTCGCGCGGGATGGCGACGGACCAGTGCTCGAGGGTGGGCCAGAAGGCGGTCGACATGATGTCGAGTCTACGGACGGCACCCACCCGAGCGGTGGCCCCGGTCGGTGGCGCCCCGGATTCGTGACGAAGGTCCCGGGTCAGTCGGCCGCCAACGCCTCGAGCACCCGCGTCCGCCAGCCCGGCAGCAGGTCGCAGCCCGCCGGGTCGGTGCGGCCGATGCGGACGAGGACGACGTCGAGGGCCGGGCACACGAGGATCGACTGGCCCTCGTACCCGTTCGCCCAGAACGAGCCGAACCGATCCTCGGCGACCCACCAGTGGAGCGCGTAGCGACGGCCGTCGTCAGGGTCGGTGGCGCGGGCGGTGCGCGCCGTGTCCACCCACCCCTCGGGGAGGATGCGGGTGCCGTCCCACACGCCGTCGCGCAGGTAGAGCAGGCCGAAGCGGGCGAAGTCGCGTGCCGTCGCGTGCACGAACGTCGATGCGATCCAGGTGCCCGCCGCATCGAACGTCGGGCGCGCGCTCGTCATGCCGATCGGCGCGAAGAGATGGTCCTCGAGGTACCGACCGGAGGCATCGCCCGGTCCGAGGATCGAGGCGAGGTGGCGCGAGATGATGTTCGACGAGCCGCTCGAATAGCAGAAGCGCGTGCCCGGCGGCGCGGTCGCGGGCCGGTCGGCGGCGAAGTGGGCGACGTCGGTCCGACCCTCGCCGAACAGCATCGTCACGACGTCGGAGGGCGCGTCGACCGAGTACACCTCCCGCCACGCGAGTCCGTCCCGCATCTCGAGCAGGTGCTCGAGCGTGATGGCGCCTCGCGGGTCGTCGTCCTCCGACCACTCGGGAGCGAACGGTCGGTCGGTGAGCGCGAGGCGCCCGTCGCCGATGAGGAGACCGACCGTGGCGTGGAGCATGGACTTGGCCATCGACCATGAGAGCAGTGGGACGTCGGCGCCGACCGGCCGGCCCTCGTCGGTGAACGACGGGAGTCGGTTCGCGTACCGCTCGGCGATGATCCGACCCCGTCGCACGACGACGACGGCGAAGGTCTCGTGCATCGGTCCCTCGGGGTCGAACGCCTCGTCGAGGAGGCGGTCGAGGTCGTCGCCGGCGGGGCGCGGTCCGGTCGGCCAGTCCGTGCCGGGGAACCCGACGTCGGACGGCTGACCCGGCAGCGGGGTGAGCGGCGGACTCAGACCGGGAGCCCCCCGGTCGCGGCCTTCGTCGTGCCGTGGTCCCGGAACGCGGCGATCGTGCGCTCGGCGGTGCGCATCATGTGGATCTCGTCGGCGCCGTCGGCGAACCGGGCCCAGCGCGCGTTCATGTACATGTCGGCGAGCGGGGAGTCCTTCGAGTACCCGAGGGCGCCGTGCACCTGGATCGCCCGGTCGATGATGCGGCAGAGCGAGTTCGCCACGAAGTGCTTGGTCATCGAGACCTCGGACTTGAAGTCCTCCTTGCGGTCGATCTTGTACGCCGCGTGGAGCACCATGAGCTTGCACTGGTACAGCTCGATCGTGGAGTCCGCGATCATCCACTGGATGCCCTGCTTCTCTGCGAGGAGCGAGCCGTGGGAGTAGCGCTCGAGCGAGCGGGCGACCATGAGGTCGAGTGCGGTCTCGGCCTGCGCGATCCAGCGCATGCAGTGCGCGAGCCGGGCCGGCCCGAGGCGGTACTGGCCGAGCAGGTGACCCTGCCCGCGCCCGCCGAGCATCTGGTCGCCGTGGACCCGGAGGTCCTCGATGAGGATCTCGGAGTGCCCGTGGCCGCCGTGCATGGTCTCGATCTCGCGCACCTCGTTCCAGCCCTCGGACGGCAGGTCGACGATGAACGCGGTGTTCGCCGCCTGCGGGAGGTCGGGGTGCTCCTCGGTGCGGCAGATGAGGATGGCGAACTGCGCGCGGTTCGCCCCGCTGATGAACCACTTGTGACCGTTGATGACCCACTCGTCGCCGTCCTGGTAGGCGTGCGTGCGGATGAGGGTCGGGTCGGAGCCGGCGACCTCGGGCTCGGTCATCGCGAAGCAGGAGCGACCGCGACCCGAGCAGAGGAGCTTGAGGTACTTCTCCTTCTGCGCGTCGGTGCCCCAGTGGAGCAGCGTGTGCATGTTGCCCTCGTCGGGCGCCTGGCAGTTGAGGGCGAACGGACCGAAGCGGGACTTCGCCGCCTCCGCCTGCACCATGGCGAGCTCGACGTGACTGAGCCCCATCCCGCCCCACTCCTCGGGCATGTGCGGCATCCAGAGCCCGCGCTCCATCGCGGCACCGCGCATCGTGACGACGCCGGCGATGAGGGAGTCGCGGTCGTCCTCGTCGATCTGGGCCTCGGTGGGCCGGACGATCTCGTCGATGAACCCGCGCACGCGGGCCCGGATCGCCTCGAGTTCGGGGGACAGGGAGAAGTCGATGCTCATGCGGGCAGCCTCGCCGCCGTCGGGCGGGGCGGTCAAACGGTGGCCGCGGGGTGGCGCTTAGGCTCGTGCCGGTCATCGGACGAGGGGGTCGGGATGCGAGCGGTCGTCGCGGAGCACGGGGTGCTCGAGGTGCGGGAGCACGATGAGCCGCGCCCGGAGGCGGGCGAGGTCCTCATCGAGGTGAAGGCCTGCGGCATCTGCGGTTCCGACCTGCACACACTCCAGCACGCCCACGAGGTCGGTCGGCTCGGCGAGGTGCTCGGCACCACCGGGTTCGATCCGGACCGGCCCTACGTCATGGGCCACGAGTTCTGCGGCGAGGTCGTCGATCTCGGCCCGGGTGCCGAGGGCGCGGGGGTCGGCCCCGGCGACCTCGTCGTGTCGATGCCGTTCCTCATCCGCCCCGACGCGTTCGTGCCCCTCGGGTTCGTGAACGACCTGCCCGGCGGGTACGCCGAGCGCATGGTGCTGTCGGCGGGTCTGTGCCTGCCGGTGCCGAACGGTCTCGACCACCGGCGCGCCGCGCTCACCGAGCCGATGGCGGTCGCCCTGCACGCCGTCAACAAGGCAGGGATCCGGGCCGGGGAGGCCGCGGTGATCGTGGGGTGTGGCCCGGTCGGACTCGCGCTCATCCCGTGGTTGCGCCGCTCCGGGGTCGGCCCGATCGTCGCCGCGGACCTCGCCGCGGGTCGGCGTGCGAAGGCCGCCGCGATGGGCGCCGACGTCGTGGTCGACCCGCGGGAGGAACCGGTCATCGACGCCTGGCATCGGGCGGACGGCGCGCGGGATCTGGTGATCTTCGAGGCGGTCGGAACGCAGGGCATGATCGACGAGGTCGTCGCGATGGCTCCGACCCGCGCCCGGCTCCTCATCGCCGGGGTGTGCATGCCGCCGGACACCTTCCGACCGTTCATCGCCATCGTCAAGGAACTGTCGATGCAGTTCGTCTACTGCTACGACGGCGACGAGTTCGCGGAGTCGCTCCACGCGATCGCCGAGGGTGTCGTGTCGGTCGATCCGCTCATCACCGGCATCGTCGGCCTCGACGGTGTGCCCGACGCGTTCACCACGCTCGGCTCGCCGGACGAGCACGTGAAGATCGTCGTGGAACCCGGGGCGCTGGCGACGATCGCCGCGCCCTGATCCGAACCGTCAGCGGTCGAGGTACGCGCCGGCGCCGGTGAACATCCCGCGGTGCCAGCGGTCCGGCGTGAGGATGGCGGCACGCGGGTAGTCCTCCCACATCCACCGGGCGAAGTTGCGGCGGGTCCACGGGGTCAGGCCGGCGGCGGCGATCGACCAGCGGGCCCCGCGCTCCGAGCGCAGGATGCGGCCGAGGCGGGCGGCGAACCGGAGGTCACGGCCCAGCGCGTGCTCGACCCGATCCCGGTACCGACGCTCGATCGCGTCGCGCGTGCCGCCGCCGACGATCGACTCCGCGGCGAGGATCCCGGTCTCGATCGACTGCGCGATGCCCTCGCCGGTCATCGGGTCGTCGACCGATGCCGCGTCGCCCACGAGCAGCGCGCCGCGCGCCGCAAGACGGTCGGGGGAGTAGTTGACCGGGATCGGCCAGGCGCGCGCCGGTCCCTCGAGCCGGGCGTCGGGTCCGAGCGCCTCGCGGATGCTGGGGCGGTCGAGCAGGTCGCGCCACGTGCGAGCGAGCGCCTTCCCCTTCACGGTGTCCGAGCGCAGCATGCCGAAGCCGAGGTTGGCCCGACCGTCGGGCAGCGGGAAGATCCACGCGTAGCCCGGCAGGAGGTCGCGTTCGAAGAGCACCCAGAGGTCGGAGACGTCGGTGCCACTCACGTACTGGCGGAACGCGCTCCACTCGGCGTGACGGGGAGCCGGGGCGAACCCCGCGGCGGCGCGCACGCGCGACCAGTGGCCGTCGGCCCCGATCACCCAGCGCGCCCGCAGAGTCGAGCCGTCGACGGCCCGGGCGGTGGCGGCGGTGGTGCCGAGGGCGAGGTCGGCGAGTTCCCAGCCCTCGTGGACGCGGGCCCCGGCCTCACGGGCGAGGTCGAGGAGGCGGGCGTCGAGTTCGCGTCGGGGCACGACCGCCGCGTGGAGGCCGCGCGTCGGGTGCGGGAGCCGGACGGTTGCGCCGTCGGGCCCCACGATGACGGTCCCGTGGACGGGGCGCGCGGACGGGAGCGTGGCGAGCGTCACACCGAGGCCCTCGAGGAGGTGCAGGGCCCTGGTCGTGAGGCCGTCCCCGCAGGTCTTGTCGCGCGGGAACCGGGCCCGGTCGACGAGGGCGACCCGCAGCCCGTGGCGGGCGGCGACCGTGGCCGCAGCGCTGCCCGCGGGGCCCGCGCCGACGACGAGCAGGTCGAGGTCGTCGGAGCGGTCCGGTCCCTGTCCCATGGCGGTGGGGACGCTACCGGTGGCCCCGGCCACGTTTCGACGCCGGGCCCGTCGATCGGCAACTATTCGCCGGTTCCGAACGGCGACGCCGACCCTGCGCGGTGCGCCCCGATCGAGCGGGAGACCCATGAACGTCGTTGTCTGCGTGAAGCAGATCCCGGACCCCGCGGTCCCGGGTGAGCTGACCTCCGACCACCGCCTGAAGCGCGACGGCGCGAAGGCCATCCTCGACGAGTCCGACTCGTACGGTGTCGAGATGGCCCTCCAGCTCGTCGACAAGGCGGGTTCGGGCGAGGTGATCCTCGTGTCGATGGCGCCGAACGGCGAGGTCTCCGGTCTCCGGCAGGCGCTCGCCATGGGTGCGGCCCGCGCGGTGCTCGTCTCCGACGACGCGCTCGCCGGGGCCGACGCGCTCACGACCTCGAAGATCCTCGCCAAGGCGGTCGAGCGGGCCGGTGGCGCCGACCTCGTGCTCGCGGCGACGGAGTCCTCCGACGGCTACACCGGCACCGTGCCGGCCCAGATCGCCGAGCTCCTCGGGTGGCCGTCCCTCACCTTCGCCAAGCAGGTCGACATTGCGGGGAGCACGGTCACGATCCAGCGCCAGACCGAGGCCGGGTACGACGTGGTCGAGGCGTCGCTGCCCGCCGTCGTGAGCGTCACGGCCGGTGTGGTCGAGCCCCGGTACCCCTCCTTCAAGGGGATCATGGCGGCGAAGTCCAAGCCCGTCGACCAGGTGACCGCCGCCGACCTCGGCGTCGCGACCGGTTCGACCGGCCAGGAGATCACGTCCGTCACGCAGGCGCCCGAGCGTCAGGCCGGTGAGAAGATCGAGGACGACGGGACGGGCTTCGAGCGCGTCGTCGCCTTCCTCGAGGACCTCAAGGTCATCTGAGCCCGAGCATCCGGAGAAGGAGATTGCAATGAAGATCTGGGTGTTCGCCGAGAGCGAGAACTCCAACCCGACCACCGCGACCCTCGAGATGGTGACCAAGGCCCGTGAACTGGGCGGCACCATCGAGGCCGTGTACGTCGGCACCGACGCGGACGCCGTGGCCACGGGCCTCGGCGAGTACGGCGTCAGCAAGGTCCACGCGGTCGACCCGCAGGGTGGGCTCGTCGGTGTCGTCGGCGCGGCGGCCATCGCCGGTCTCGTCGCCGCCGAGGCGCCGGACCTCATCCTGTTCGCGCAGACCTACGACGGCCGTGACGCCATCGCCCGTCTGTCGGCGCGGCTCGACCGCACGGTCCTGACCAACGGCATGTCGCTCGCGTTCGACGGCGACTCGGTCACCGTCGGCACCGCGGTGTTCGGTGGCACGCTGCTCGTCGACGCGAAGTTCACCGGCGAGAAGCCGTACCTCGCGGCCATCCGTCCGAAGTCGTTCGCGGCGGAGCCGGGTGGCGCGACCACGGCGGCCGTGGCGCAGGTCGGTGCCGTCGACGCGGGTCGGGGCGGCGAGGCCAAGGTGCTCGAGCGTCACGTCGAGGAGCGCGAGGGCCCGAAGCTCGAGGAGGCCGCCGTGGTCGTCTCGGGTGGTCGCGGCATCGGCGAGGAGGCCAACTACGGCCCGCTCGTCGACACGCTCGCCAACCTGCTGAGCGGCGCGTCCGGGGCCTCCCGAGCGATCGTCGACGCCGGCTGGGTGCCCTACTCGAAGCAGGTCGGCCAGACCGGCAAGACCGTGAAGCCGAAGGTCTACATCGCGCTCGGCATCTCGGGGGCCACCCAGCACCTCGTGGGCATGAAGAACAGCGACAACATCGTCGCCGTGAACAAGGACGGCGAGGCGCCGATCTTCGCGGTGGCCGACCTCGGCATCGTCGGTGACGTGCACAAGGTCGTGCCGCAGCTCATCGAGATCATCAAGGCGAAG
>JBJTWK010000079.1:0-15893 GCA_046081705.1 Actinomycetes bacterium
GACGCGTACCTCGCGATGGCGCCCCGCCTCGCGCCGCACATCGACGACACCGTGCACGTGATCCACGAGGCGCTCGACCGCGGCGACTGGGTGCTCTTCGAGGGCGCACAGGCGACCTACCTCGACCTCGACCACGGCACCTACCCGTTCGTGACCTCGAGCAACCCGATCGCCGGTGGCGTGTGCCCCGGTGCGGGCGTCGGTCCGCTCGCGATCCAGCGCATCGTCGGCGTCGTGAAGGCCTACCTCACGCGCGTCGGCGCCGGTCCGTTCCCGACCGAGTTGTTCGAGGGCGATCCGGTCGGCGACGAACTGGTCGACCGCGGCCGTGAGTTCGGTACGAACACCGGTCGTCGCCGGCGCCCGGGCTGGCTCGACCTCGTGATGCTCAAGCACGCGACGCGGCTCAACACGTGCACCGAGCTCGCGATCACGAAACTCGACGTCCTCTCGCCGTTCGAGGAGCTCAAGGTGTGCGTCGGCTACGTGGGGGACGACGGCACGCAGTACGACTACGTCCCGTACCACCAGTCGGTGCTCCACAAGGTGACGCCGGTCTACGAGACGCTCCCCGGATGGGCGAGCGACATCGAGACGGCCCACACCCTCGCGGATCTGCCGCAGCAGGCCCGGGACTACGTGCAGTTCATCGAGGACTTCACGAAGGTGCCCGTGTCGTTCGTCTCGGTGGGCCCGGCGCGCGACCAGACCGTGGTCCTCCCCCGGGAGCGCTGAGCGTGCGGGTCCTCGTCCTCGGGGGTGGAGGACGGGAGCATGCGCTCGCGTGGGGGCTCGCCCGATCGGATTCGGTCGAGGCGGTGCTCGTCGGTCCGGGGAACCCGGGCACGGCGACGGTGGGGACCAACGTCGGGATCGACCCGACCGACGGTGCGGCCGTGGTCGAGCTCGCGCGGCGCGAGCACATCGATCTGGTCGTCATCGGTCCGGAGGCCCCGCTGGTGGCGGGGGTCGCCGACGCGCTGCGGGCCGCGGGCGTCCCGGTGTTCGGACCGGGTGCGGCCGGTGCCCGCCTCGAGGGTTCCAAGGCCTGGATGAAGGAGGTGCTCGCTGCGGCCGGGGTCCCGACCGCGCAGCACGCGACCTTCGGCGCCGGCGACGAGGCGGCGGCGCTGGCCCACCTCGACACCATGCCCGGCTTCTACGTTGTGAAGACCGACGGCCTCGCCGCGGGCAAGGGCGTCGTGGTCACCGAGTCCCTCGACGAGGCCCGGGACGCCGTGCGTGCGTACCTGTCGGGCGACGCGTTCGGGGACGCGGGCCGAACGCTCGTCATCGAGGAGGGCCTCACCGGTCCCGAGGTGTCGCTGCTCGTCCTCTGCGACGGTTCGCTCGAGGGCGTCGCGCTCGCGCCGGCCCAGGACTTCAAGCGGATCGGCGAGGGCGACTCGGGTCCGAACACCGGCGGGATGGGCGCGTACTCGCCGGTGCCGGTCGCGACGGACGCGATCGTCGCCGAGGTCATGGAGCGCGCCGTCGCGCCGACGCTCGCCGAACTCGCGCGCCGGGGCATCGAGTACCGCGGCGTGCTGTACGCCGGCATGATGCTCACGCCCTCCGGTCCGAAGCTGCTCGAGTACAACGTGCGCTTCGGCGATCCGGAGTGCGAGGTCGTGGTCCCCCGGATCGCCAGCGACCTCGGCGTGCACCTCCACGAGGCCGCGACGGATCGCCTCACGACGCCGATCACCTTCTCCGACGACGCCGCGGTGACCGTCGTGGTGGCGGCCGAGGGGTACCCGACGTCGCCGCGCACCGGGGACCGGATCGAGGGCCTCGACGAGGCCGGGGCGATCGACGGCGTCACCGTCTTCCACGCGGGCACCCGGGCCGAGGGCGACGCGATCGTGACGGCCGGCGGGCGCGTGCTCACCGTCACCGGCCGCGGTCCGACGATCGCGGACGCCCGAGCCCGGGCCTACGCCGCGGTCGACCGACTCTGCTGGCCGGGCATCACCTTCCGTTCCGACATCGCCGCGGTCGCGGCCCACTGACGAGGTCCCACCACCATGATCCCCAGGTACTCCCGCCCCGAGATGGCCGCCCTGTTCACCGACGATGCGAAGTTCGGGGCGTGGCTGGAGGTCGAGATCCTCGCCACCGAGGCTTGGGCCGATCTCGGCGTGGTGCCCCGCGAGGCGGCCGAGGCGGTGCGCGCCCGTGGCGGGTTCGACGTCGCTGCGATCGAGGCGCGCGAGGAGATCACGCAGCACGACGTCGCGGCGTTCGTCGACATCGTGCAGGAGTCCATCGGCCAGCCCGAGGGCGCGTGGGTCCACTACGGTCTCACGTCCTCCGACGTCGTCGACACCGCGCTCGCGCTCCAGCTCACGCGGGCCGCTGACCTCCTCCTCGAGACCACGGCGAGACTCGAGGCGACGGTCGCCCGCCGGGCGCACGAGTTCCGGGCCACGCCGATGGTCGGCCGGACGCACGGCATCCATGCGGAGCCGACGACCTTCGGCATCGTGCTCGCGCTCTGGGCCCTGCAGGTGCGACGCGACCGCGAGCGGCTGCTGCGCGCCCGGGCCGCGATCGCGGTCGGCAAGTTGTCCGGTGCGGTCGGCACCTACTCGAACGTCGATCCCGCGGTGGAGGCCAGCGTTTGCTCGCGCCTCGGCCTCACGCCGGTGCCGGCCACGCAGGTGCTCGCCCGCGATCGCCACGCCGAACTGCTGTACGCGTGCGCCGCGGTGGGGACGACGGTCGAGACCGTCGCCCTCGAGATCCGTCACCTCCAGCGCACCGAACTGCGTGAGGCCGAGGAGCCGTTCCGGGCGGGCAAGCAGAAGGGCTCCTCGGCGATGCCCCACAAGCGCAACCCGGTGAAGAGCGAGCAGCTCTGCGGCCTCGCCCGCGTCCTGCGGTCCAACCTGCAGGCGGGCCTCGAGAACGTGGCGCTCTGGCACGAGCGCGACATCTCCCACTCCTCGGTCGAGCGCGTGATCCTGCCGGACTCGTGCATCCTCACGCACTACGTGGTGGTGCAGGCCGAGCGGCTCGTCGACGGCCTCGTCGTCTACCCGGAGCGGATGCTCGAGAACCTCGACGGATCGTACGGCCTCGTGTTCAGCCAGCCCGTCCTGCTCGCGCTCGTGGAGAGCGGCCTGTCCCGCGACGACGCGTACCGCCTCGTCCAACGCAACGCGATGGCGACGTGGGAGCAGCGGCGACCCTTCATCGAGGTGCTGCGGGCGGATGCCGAGGTGACTGCGGCCCTGCCCGACGACCGCCTCGTGGCGTGCTTCGATCTCACCAAGGCCCTCGCGAACACGAGCCGCACGTTCGACGTCCTCGACGCGACCCTGGCCCGCCCGCTCGCATGAGCTTCTCGCTGCCCCACACCTACACGGGCAAGGTCCGCGACCTCTACGACGCGGGCGCGGGGCGGATGCTCATGGTGGCGAGCGATCGGCTGTCGGTCTTCGACGTCATCCTCCCGGATCCCGTCCCGGACAAGGGCCGCGTCCTCACGGCGATCAGCGCCTTCTGGTTCGAGGCCATGGCCGACCTCGTCCCGAACCACGTGATCGCCGTCGACCCCGCCGGGTTCCCCGACGGCGTCGGCCCCGAGTTCGCGGGCCGATCGATGCTCGTCGAGGTGACGACGCCGGTGCGTATGGAGTGCATCGCCCGGGGTCACCTGTTCGGCGGTGCGTGGAAGGAGTACCGCGAGGCGGGCACGGTGCAGGGACGGCCGATGCCGACGGGGATGCGGGAGGCCGAGGCCCTGCCCGAGCCGCTCTTCACGCCGACGTCGAAGCCCGAGGTCGGCCACGACCTGCCGATCACCGACGCGGAGGCGATCGAACTCGTCGGCGCCGCCCGGTTCGAGGAGATCCGGTCGGTGACCCTCGCGGTCTACGAGCGCGGGGCCCGCATGGCCGCCGAACGCGGGATCATCCTCGCCGACACGAAGTTGGAGTTCGGTCTGCGGGACGACGGCACCCTGATCCTCATCGACGAGGTGCTCACGCCCGACTCGTCGCGGTACTGGCCGGCGGAGTCGTTCGCACCCGGCGGCAGCCCGCCATCGTTCGACAAGCAGTTCGTGCGCGACCACTACCTCGCGATCGGTTGGGATCAGACCCCGCCCGCGCCGCCGGTGCCGCCGGACGTGATCGCCGGGACGCGCGACCGGTACGTCGAGGCCTACGAACGACTCACCGGCCTTCCCTTCGCCGATTGGTACGGCGGGTAAGGTCGGCCGCATGGCGCGCTACGAGGCTCGGATCGAGGTCACCCACCTGCCCGGCATCCTCGACCCCCAGGGGGTCACGGTCGAACGGGCGCTCCCGGCCCTCGGCTACACGAACGTGAGCCACGTGCGGATCGGCAAGTCGATCCGCCTCGAGGTCGACGCGACCGACGAGGGATCGGCCCGGGCCCAGGTCGAGGAGATGTGCGAGCAGCTGCTCGCCAACCCGGTGATCGAGGCGTACGAGATCCACCTCGCGGAGTTCGCGGGCTGATGGCACCGCGGGTCGGCGTCGTCGTCTTCCCCGGCACGAACTGCGAACTCGACGCCGCGTACGCGCTCGAGCACGCGGGTGCCGAGGCGGTGACCCTCTTCCACGCCGGCACCGACCTCCGCGGGGTCGACGGCGTGATCGTGCCCGGCGGGTTCGCCCACGGCGACTACCTGCGCACCGGCGCGATCGCTCGCTTCTCGCCGATCATGGCGAGCGTCGCCGACTTCGCGGCCTCGGGGGGCCCGGTCGTCGGCATCTGCAACGGCTTCCAGGTGCTCTGCGAGGCCGGGCTGCTGCCCGGCGCCCTCCAGAAGAACGCGGGCCTGAAGTTCATCTGCCGCACGGTCGACCTGCGGGTCGAGACCACGACGACCGCGCTCACGAACACGCTCGAGGTGGGCTCGACCCTCCGCATCCCCATCAACCACTTCGAGGGCAACTACACGTGCGCGCCGGAGACGCTGGCGCGCCTGCAGGGCGAGGATCGGATCGTGGTGCGCTACGTCGACAACCCGAACGGCAGCACCGACGCCATCGCGGGCGTGTGCAACGAGGGCCGAAACGTGGTGGGCCTCATGCCGCACCCGGAGCGCGCCGTCGAGTCGGTGCTCGGGTCGGCCGACGGTGCCGGGATGATCGCCTCGATCGTCGCCGCAGCCGGCGCCGGGGTGTCCCGATGAGTCTCCGTCCGAAGCAGGCGGCACTCGCCGCCGTGTTCGAGGAGTACGGCATCAAGCGGGGTGAGTTCACGCTCGCCTCGGGTCGGACCTCGCAGTGGTACCTCGACGGTCGCCAGGTCACCTTCCGGGGCGACTGCATCGAACTCGTGGGTGCCGCCGTGATGGAGGCCATCGACGCGGGCGGCGGGTGCCACTTCGACTCCTGCGGGGGGCTCGCGGTGGGAGCCGTCCCGGTGGGCCTCGCCGTCGCGCTCGCGTCCGGGCGGCCGTCCTTCGCCGTCCGCAAGGAGGCCAAGGGCCACGGGGTCGGCGGTCGCATGGCCGGCCCGGTCCGGTCGACCGATCACGTCCTCGTCGTCGAGGACACCGCCACGAGCGGCGGCTCGATCATCGAGGCGATCGACGCGCTCGAGGAGTTCGGGTGCACGGTCGTGGGTGCGAGCGTCCTGCTCGACCGCGGGGGCGAACTCGGCGCGATCCTCGAGTCGCGCGGCATCGCCTACTTCCCGGTGCTCGGCGCGCCGGACGTGGGCTTCGCGTTCGGCTCCTGACCCGGCGCAGGCCCGCTCGGCCCGCCCGAACGGATCCCGCCACTGGCCGCGCGTCCGCTCGGCCGACCGGGGTGTCCCTACTGGCCGCGCGTCCGCGCGCCTCGATGGGCGCGTCCGTCTGGCGTGGCGGGGTGGATCGGGTGTCCTACTGGCCGCGCGTCCGCGCGATGCCCGCCTTCTTGAGGACGTCGGCGGCGACGCCGAAGTCCCGCCAGGTGCCGTAGGTGATGCCCTTGCGCTCGCCGTACGAGCGGGCGACCTTCACGAACTCGGCCTCGAGCGCGCTGAGGTCGACGCCCTCGGACAGCCGCTCGGCCTCGGTCTTGAGATCGCGCTGCTTCTGGAGCAGCTCGAGGCGCACGATGCCGGTCGCCGTCCTGAGCTCGTGCTCGGTCTGGGCCAGCTGCTTCGTGACGGTCTCGGACGTCCGCTTGCGGCCCTGCTTCGGTCGGTGGGCCTCGAGGGCCTCGAGGTAGCGCGCGACGGCGCGGCTCTCGTTGCGTCCCGCCGCGAGCTTCGCCTTGTGCTCGGCGGTCATGGTCGACTTCTTCTTCGGTGCAGCCATCGGAAATCTCCCTCGGGGTATGGAGAGGAATGTGCGAACTGGAGCGGAACCTACCAGAGGGAAATCCCGAGAATCCTGCGTGGCCATAGGGGTCAAACATCCGCTCCGATCGGCGGTATTTCGGGGCGATCCCGGGCCTGGGAGCGCCTGGGGGCCTCGGGTAGCCTCGCCGCCGATGACGATCGAGCCCCTCCACCGTCAACTCGGCCTCACGGACGACGAGCTCGACCGGATCGTCGAACTCCTCGGGCGGGAGCCGTCGGAGCTCGAACTGGCGATGTACGCGGTCATGTGGAGCGAGCACTGCTCCTACAAGTCGTCGAAGGTGCACCTCAAGCGGTTCCCGACCGAGGCGCCCTGGGTGCTCGTCGGACCGGGAGAGGGTGCGGGGGTCATCGACGTCGGTGACGGCCTCGCCGTCGCCGTGCGCATCGAGAGCCACAACCACCCGTCCGCAGTCGAGCCCTACCAGGGTGCGGCGACCGGGGTGGGCGGGATCATTCGCGACATCTTCTCCATGGGGGCGCGGCCGATCGCGCTCATGGATCCGCTGCGGTTCGGCACGCTCGACGACGCGCGCACCCGCTTCATCGTGGAGGGCGTCGTCTCCGGGATCAGCGGGTACGGCAACGCCGTCGGGGTGCCGACGGTGGGTGGCGACGTCGTGTTCGACCCCTGCTACCGCGGCAACCCGCTCGTGAACGTGTTCTGCCTCGGCCTGCTCCCGCAGGAGCGCCTCGTGCTGGCGACCGCGGAGGGCGTGGGGAACCTCGCCGTGCTCCTCGGCGCGTCGACCGGTCGGGACGGCATCGGCGGGGCGAGCGTGCTCGCCTCGGCCGGGTTCGAGGAGGGGTCCGAGGCCAAGCGACCGAGCGTCCAGGTCGGTGACCCGTTCGAGGAGAAGAAACTCATCGAGGCCTGCCTGCAACTCCTCGACGAGAACCTCGCGGTCGGGGTGCAGGACCTCGGCGCGGCCGGCATCTGCTGCGCGACCTCGGAGACCGCGGCGAAGGCCGGCAACGGCATGGACGTCGACATCGCACGCGTCGCCCGGCGCGAACCGGGCATGAACGCGGTCGAGGTCATGACCTCGGAGAGCCAGGAGCGGATGCTCGCGATCGTCGAGCCGGCGAACCTCGACGCCGTCCTGGCGCTCTGCGACCGGTGGGAGGTGCGCGCGTCGGTGATCGGCCGGGTCACCGACACCGGCCGGTTCCGCGTCTATGACGGGCTCTTCGAGGCCGACGACGCGACGGCGGCCGCGCTCCACCCCCTGGCCGACGTGCCGGTGGCGAGCCTCGGCGACGGGCCGACGTACGACCGACCCCTCGCACCGCCCGCGGACCTCGAGACCCGCCGGTCGGCCGATCCGGGCCCGGACCTCCTCGCCCGGTTCCCCGACGGCGCCGACCTCTCGGACGAGCTGCTCGGTCTGCTCGCTCGTCCGAACATCGCCGACAAGTCCTGGGTGTGGCGGCAGTACGACCACCAGCTCTTCCTCAACACGGTGAGCGGTCCGGGCGGCGACGCCTCGGTGCTGCGGCTCAAGGACGCGCCCGGTCGGGCGCTCGCGTTGAGCGTCGACGGCAAGGCGCGCCAGGTCGCGCTCGACCCGCGCGTCGGCGGGCAGCTCGTCGTGCTCGAGGCGGCGCGCAACGTCGCCTGTTCCGGTGCGCGCCCGATGGCGCTCGTCAACTGCCTGAACTTCGGCAACCCGGAGCACCCCGAGGTGATGTGGCAGTTCTCCGAGGTCGTCGACGGCATGAGCGAGGCGTGCGACGCGCTCGGCATCCCGGTCATCGGCGGCAACGTGTCCTTCTACAACGAGTCGCGCGGCACCGACATCGACCCGACGCCGGTGGTCGGCGTGATCGGACTGCTCGACGGCCTCGGCGACCGTGCGCCGTCCACGATCGCATTCGAGGCCGGGCATTCGATCGTCGTGCTCGGGGAGACGAAGCCCGAGTTCGGCGGATCCGAGTGGGCCGACATGCACGGCCGGCGCGACGGCCGACCGCCGGCGGTCGATCTCGCGGCGGCGCGGGCGCTCAACGGCCTCGTCGCCGCGCTCGTGCTCGACGTTCTGGCGACCACGGTGCACGACTGCGCCGACGGCGGGCTCGCGGTCGCGCTCGCCGAGATGGCGATCGCCGGCGGCACGGGGTTCGAGGTCTCGATCGGTGGCGCGGTGGGCTGCTTCTCGGAGAGCACGTCGCGGGTGGTGCTCGGCGTCGCCCCGGAGCGGGTGGTCGAGGTGCTGGGGCGGGCCGCGGCTGCGGGCGTCGCGGCCGAGGAGATCGGCATGGTCGGCGGCGAGCGGCTCGTCGCCCGCGGGGCGTTCGACGTGGCGCGGGATCAGGCCGAGCAGGTCTGGCGGGACGCGATCCCGACGGCGCTCGGCGTCAACGCGTAGGCGCGCTCAGCCCGACCGAGTCGAGGTACTCGAGGACGAGCGCCGCCGACTCCGCGACCGTGCGGTCGTGGGTCGGCACCACCACCTCGGGCGCGAGGGGCGCCTCGTAGGGATCGCTCACCCCGGTGAACTCGGGGATCTCGCCGGTGCGCGCCTTCGCGTAGAGGCCCTTCACGTCGCGCTCCTCGCAGACCTCGAGCGGGGTGGCCACGTGGATCTCGATGAAGTCGCCGTCGTGCATGGCCCGCACGGCGTCGCGGGTCTCCCGGTACGGCGAGATGGCGGCGGTGATGGCGACGACCCCGTTGCGGGCGAGCACCGAGGCGACCCATCCGATACGCTGGACGTTGATGTCGCGGTCGGCCTTCGAGAACCCGAGGCCCTTGCTGAGGTGCTCGCGCACCTCGTCGCCGTCGAGCACCTCGACGCGGTGGCCCCGCTCGCGCAGTCGCTCGGTGACCTCGGCGGCGACCGTCGACTTCCCGGCCCCGGACAGGCCCGTGAACCACAGGCTGCAGCCGCGGTCCCAGGGCTCGAAGGTGCCGCCGTCGGCGGTCGGGCGCTCGGTCATGGGGGAGAAGGTAGACGACCCCGGGACGGCCCCGGACCCGAACGGAGCGTCCGGGCTGACCGTCGCGCGCCGCGGTGTGCGAGACTCCACGCCCGTGGGGTCCTCGCTCGGTCACTACTGCGGCGTCTTCGGCGTCTACGCACCGAACCAGCCGGTGGCCCACCTCGCGTACCTCGGACTCTTCGCGCTGCAGCACCGCGGCCAGGAATCGGCCGGCATCGCGGTGAGCGACGGTGCGACCATCACGGTCGTCAAGGACATGGGCCTCGTCACGCAGGTGTTCGACGAGCGCAACCTCGCGTCGCTGCACGGTCACATCGCGATCGGTCACAACCGGTACTCGACGACCGGGTCGTCGTCCTGGCGCAACGCGCAGCCGGTGTACCGCTCGGTCGGTGAGGCGGGCTTCGCGCTCGGGCACAACGGCAACCTCACGAACACCGAGGCCCTCGCGGCCGAGCTCGGCATGCTGCCCGGTCTCGAGCCGGTGCACGACTCCGTCGACTCCACCACCGACTCCGCACTCGTCGCCGAACTCGTGGCCCGCGCGTGGCCGGCGGAGCGTTCGGACGGCAAGGAACTCGAACTCGCGCTCGAGAAGGTGCTGCCGAAGCTCGAGGGCGGGTTCTCGTTCGTGCTCATGGACGATTCGCACCTCATCGGCGCCCGTGACCCGCACGGCTTCTGGCCACTCGTGCTCGGACGGCTCGACGGTGGCGGCTGGGTGTTCGCGAGCGAGTCGGCCGCGCTCGACCTCGTCGGCGCGCACTACGTGCGTGACGTGCAGCCGGGCGAGATGATCGTCATCGACGCGACCGGTGTACGCCGCGAGGTGCGCTGGGCCGAGCCCGAACCGCGCCTGTGCCTCTTCGAGTTCGTGTACTTCTCGCGTCCCGACACCCGGCTGTACGGCCACACGGTCCACACCGCGCGCCAGCGGATGGGGGAGGCGCTGGCGAAGCAGGCGCCCGTCGACGCCGACATGGTCGTCCCGGTCCCCGAGTCCGGCATCCCGGCCGCCCAGGGTTTCGCTCGCGCGTCGGGCATCCCGTACGGCGACGGCCTCGTGAAGAACCGGTACGTCGGCCGCACATTCATCCAGCCCTCGCAGAAGATGCGCGGGGCGGGGGTGCGCATGAAGCTGAACCCGCTGCCCGAGAACATCGCGGGTAAGCGGCTCGTGGTGGTCGACGACTCCATCGTGCGCGGGACCACGACGCGTCAGGTCGTCACGATGCTGCGCGAGGCGGGGGCCGCCGAGGTCCACTTCCGGGTGTCCTCACCGCCGTACCGCTGGCCCTGCTTCTACGGTATGGACACCGGACAGCGCAGCGAACTCCTCGCCGCGGACCTGTCGGTCGGGGAGATCCGCGAGTACCTCGGGGTCGACTCGCTCGCCTACCTCGAGATCGATCGGCTCACCGCGGCCACGGGTGCGGCCGCCGAGTCATTCTGCGCCGCGTGCCTCACCGGCGAGTACCCGGTCCCGGTCCCACTCGACGACGCGAAGCTGCTGCTCGAGGCCCCCGCCCCGGGCTCGGGCGCGCCGAGCACCCCGGCCGACGCCCGATGACCGGCGCCGCCGACGCGCCGCTCACCTACCGGTCCGCCGGGGTCGACATCGGGGCGGGCGAAGCCGCGGTGGAGCGCATCAAGGCCCACGTGCGGTCGACGTTCCGACCGGAGGTGCTCGGCGACCTCGGCGGGTTCGGCGGGCTGTTCTCGCTCGGCCACCACGGCCGCAAGGACCCGGTCCTCGTCGCCTCGACCGACGGGGTGGGCACGAAGTCGATGATCGCCCGGCTGACCGGGAAGTACGACACGATCGGCATCGACCTCGTCGCGATGAGTGCCGATGACATCGCGGTGCAGGGCGCCGAACCGCTGCTCTTCCTCGACTACATCTCGGTCGGCCGCCTCGACCCGGTGATGGCCGACGCGATCGTCGAGGGGGTCGCCGAGGGCTGTCGCCAGGCCGGCTGCGCGCTCATCGGTGGCGAGATGTCCGAGCACCCGGACCTCATGGCACCCGGCGAGTTCGACCTCGTCGGGTTCGCGGTCGGCATCGTCGACCGCGCCGCGATCCTCCCCCAGCACGTGCGGGCAGGCGATCGCATCATCGGGTTCGAGAGCCCCGGCCTGCGGAGCAACGGCTACTCGCTCGCCCGGCGCGCCCTCATCGATCGGGCCGGTCGCGACCTCGCAGCCCCGGCGTGGAAGGGCTGGGGACACTCGCTCGGCGAGGAACTGTTGCGGCCGAGTGTCATCTACGCACCCGCCATGGCCGCGTTGCGCCGCAAGGTCGAGGTGCACGCGTTCGCCCACGTCACCGGGGGTGGCATCGCCGGGAACCTCGTCCGGGTGCTCCCGCACGGGGTCGACGGGGTCGTGCACCGCAGCGGGTGGGACGAGCCGCGGATCTTCGCCGAGGTCCAGGCGGCCGGCGACATCGCCGACGCCGAGATGGAGGCGACCTTCAACCTCGGCCTCGGGATGCTCGCAGTCGTGCCGGCCCGTGAGGTGGAGCACGCGCTCGACGCGATCCGCGCCGCGGGGCACCGGGCCTGGGCGGTCGGCGAGATCGTCGACGGCCACGGCCGGGCCCACGTCGACCGCGCCTGACCCGGGCGCGGGCTGCGCCCGGAGGTCAGTCGAACCAGTGCACGGCGACCCACGCGCGCCGGTGGCACGACGGGCACTGCATCCAGCGGGAGTGGTGGCGCCACGGCATCCATCCCCACAGGGGCAGGTGGTACCGGACGAACTCGACGTACGAGACGCGCGTGCGGCCCTTGCAGCGTTCGCACTCGAGCACGACGGTGCCCGGGCGCCGCTGCGCCGCGGAGAAGAAGGCGGCCCGGGGCGATTCGTTCATGCGGTGCGGGCGTCGGGGACCGCGGCCACGGCGGGTTCGAGACCGAGGCGGACGGCGATGCGGCGCGCGACCTCGCGGTAGGCGATCGCGCCGGCCGAACTCGGGGCGTGCTCGATGATCGAACGGGCCGCGGCCGGGCTCTCGGCGAACCGGATCGACCGGGGGATCGGCGGGCCGATGAGGTCGAGGCCGTAGCGCTCCCGTACGTCGGCGACGACCTCGCGACCGTGCCGAGTGCGGCCGTCGAACATGGTCGCCACGACCCCGAGCACCTCGAGGTCCGGCTGCGTGAAGGCGCGGACGTCGGCGATCGTCTCGAGCAGTTGCCCCACGCCGCGGTGGGAGAGCGTCTCGCACTGGAGCGGCACGGCGACGGCGTCGGCCGCGGTGAGCCCGTTGATCGTGAGGATGCCGAGCGACGGCGGGCAGTCGAGGATGGCGACCTCGAAGCGGTCGGCGATCGGTGCCAGGGCGCGGGCGAGGGCGTACTCGCGACCCGTCCGGTTCAGGAGGGTCACCTCGGTGGCGGCGAGCTCGATCGAGGCGGGGAGCACTGCGAGGTCCCCGACCGGGACGAGGACCTGCTCGGCCGGGGTCCGTCCGCCGAGCACGTCGTGGAGCGACACCCCGCGACCCTCCGGGTCGAGGCCGAGGGAGTAGGTGAGGCAGGCCTGGGGGTCGAGGTCCACGAGCAGCACCCGACGCCCCCGCTCGGCCAGCGCCGTGCCGAGGGCGTGGACGGTCGTGGTCTTGCCGACGCCGCCCTTCTGGTTCGCGATCGCGAGGATGCCGGCCATGGGGGCCCGAGGATACCGACGGCGTCCGGCCCGGTCCCCTCGGGCTCCCCGGCCCGCACAGGGCCGCCCCGACGGCCGGGAGCGGGCCGTATCGGGCCGGACGGTGACCTTTCGAGATGCTCAGTAATGACTCAAGGAATACTTAAGGGTACATTGGCGTCCAGCGACAGCGAATGCGTCGGTGTCGGCCGGGAACCCCCCGTTCCGGCCGGACCCGACACCCCACCCGAACGGTGCACCGCCCCGAACCGCACAGGAGCAGGTCCATGACGTACGAGTACCCCCTCGATGGTGAGGCCCTCCTCACCCCCGCCGAGGTCGCAGCGATGTTCCGCGTCAACCCCAAGACCGTCACCCGGTGGGCCCGGGCCGGGAAGATCTCGGCCATCCGCACCCTCGGCGGTCACCGCCGGTTCCGGGCCTCGGAGGTGCGGTCGTTCCTCGCCCGCACCCAGGAGGCCGGCGCCCACCAGGTCTGATCCCCCCGGACCGGTGCCGTCTTCGCGTCTCGCCGTGCCCCGCCCGATCCGGCTCGGGACGGGTCCGGCGCGGGTCGGGTCGGTGGCGGGGTGGCCGGGACCGGCGTCGATCCGGTGACCTCGCGCTTTTCAGGCGCGCGCTCTGCCAACTGAGCTACCCGGCCGGGCGCGACCGATGCCGTCGGCATCGCTCGCCTCGCGGTCCTGACGGGATTTGAACCCGCGGCCTCCGCCTTGACAGGGCGGCGTGCACTCCAAACTGCACCACAGGACCTCATGTGCCACCGGGCCGACGCCGACGGATCGGCGACGGTCTGGTGACGAGGTGCCCCCAGGGGAGTTCGAATCCCCGTTACCGCCTTGAAAGGGCGGCGTCCTGGGCCACTAGACGATGGGGGCTCGAACCTCGCTGGGAGGCGTCACATCGTAGCAGCGCGCACCCCTCGACCCGCCAGCCGCGCGCCCGACCGTCTCCCTCGCTAGCGTTCGCCCGTCCGAACCGGCCCTTCGACCACCTCTGGAGCGAGCGATGACCCAGGACGGCCCCGCCCCGATCGCCGGCCGGTACGAGCCGGGCCGCCGGCTCGGCGGCGGTGGCGGCACCGAGGTCGTGACCGCCCGGGACACCCACCTCGATCGCACGGTGGCCCTCAAGGTGCTCCGGCCCGAGGCCCGGGCGGACGCGGGCGCGCTCGAGCGGTTGCGCCGGGCGGCGCAGGAGACGGGGGCGCTGCGCGGCCACGGCATCGTCGACGTCTACGACTGGGAGGCCGACGCGGCCTCCGCCTACCTCGCGATGGAGTTCGTCGACGGCGGCACCCTCGGCGACACCCTGCGGTCCCACGGCCCGCTCACCCCGGAGCGCGCGCTCGCCCTCGCCACCACCACGGCCGGGACCCTCGACGCGATCCACCGCGCGGGCGGGGTGCACGGCGGTGTCACCCCCGACGCCGTGCTCATCTCGCGTGAGGGGTGGTCGAAGCTCACGACGCTCCGGGGTGGACTCGCCCCGGCCGCCGATCCCGAGGACGCGCGGGTCATCGCCGGGTACTGCTCGCCGGAGGTGCTGCGCGGCGCGCCGCTCGATGCGTCGGCCGATGTGTGGGCGCTCGGGGTCACGCTCTACGAGTCGCTCACCGGTGTGCGTCCCTTCGACGGGCCGGACGCGGCGGCCATCGCCGCCGCGGTGCAGCGCGATCTCCCGGTCCCGCCGTCGCAGCGGGTGGCCGGGGTGCCGTTCGTGCTCGACGGCGTGGTGCTCCGGCTCCTCTCGAGGGATCCGGCCACGCGCATCGCCGATGCTGCGACCGCGCGGGCCGAACTCGCAAAGGCCGCTGCCGGCATCGCCGCGCCGGCGACCGTGGCGAACCCGGTCGCGGCGCAGGCGGGTGCGACCCAGGCGATGCCGCCCGTCGCGACGGCGACCGCGGCGCCGCGCGTTGCCACCGTGGTCGACGACGGGGGTGATGGTCGTGGCGGTCGCTGGATCGTGCCGACGGTGATCGCACTGCTCGTGGTGGTGGCGGCCCTCGTCGTGTACGCGCTCGTGTCGAGCGGCGGCGGTCAGGACGGCGGGCCGAAGGTCACCGTCCCGGCGGTCGTGGGCCTGCGCCGTCAGGAGGCGCTCACGCGTCTGGAGAACGCGGGCCTCTCGGTCACCGAGGTCAGCGAGCCGAACGAGGACTTCGGGCTCGACATCGTCTTCGCCCAGGCGCCGGCCGCAGGGAAGCGGGTGGGCGAGGATTCCGTGGTCGTCATCAAGGTGAGCGCCGGACCGACGACGACATCGTCGACCTCGACCACCTCCACGAGCACCTCGACCACCACCACGTCCTCGACGACGACATCGTCGACCTCGACCACGACGACCACGTTGCCGCCGACCACATCGACGACCTGAGGCGCGTCAGTCGAGCGGCTGGACGGGGTCGCCGGGGGTGAGCTTGAAGCTGCCCACGATCGCGTCGGGACCCGTGCCGTTCCAGCGGAGGTAGGGGTCGCCCGGCGCCACGGGGTTCACGAACGTGATCGTGAACGCGGAGTCGACCCCCGGGGCCATCCGCGGCGGGAGCCCGGCGATGACGGCGGTCGCGTCCGTGGGGGTGGCGCCGTCGGACAGGACGAACGCCGAACTCGTCGGGGCGGGGACGCTCCCGCCCTTGGTGTTCCGGAGCCGAGCCCCGATCGTCGTGGTGGTGCCGATGGTGGCGGAGTCCACGGCGAGTTCCCAGTCGCCGAACGCGGCGCGCGTCCCGAGCGAGAACGGCACGTTCGCCGGTGGTCCGGTGAGTCCGCCCGGACCCGTCACCGCGCTCGTCGACGTGGTCGCAGATGTCGGGTCGGACTCCGTTCCCCCGCACGACACCGCGGCCATCGCGAGCAGGCCCGTCAGGACGAGGGCGGGGAGGGTGGAGGATCGGCGGCGTTGCATGGTGGGAGTCTTGCTCCTTCGCAGGTCCGGAACCGGGCGGG
>JBJTWK010000080.1:0-12087 GCA_046081705.1 Actinomycetes bacterium
TCGAGGATGAGCAGGATCGTGTCGAGCCCGATCCGGTCGGCCAGCTCGAGCGGGCCCATCGGGTGGTTGTATCCGAGCTTCATGCCGGTGTCGATGTGCTCGGCGCTCGCCACACCCTCCTGGTACACGCGCATCGCCTCGCACATGAGGATGCAGCCGAGGCGGGTGGTGACGAAGCCCGGCAGGTCGGCGACCTCGACCGTCTCCTTGCCGAGCGCGTGGCAGAACGTCAGCGCGCGTCCGAGGATCGCGGGGTCGGTGTCGGCGCCCCGGATCACCTCGACGAGGCGCATGGCTGGCACCGGGTTGAAGAAGTGGGTGCCGACGGTCTGCTTCGACCGTCCGCTCGCCGCACCGAGCACCGCGATCGGCAGCCCGGAGGTGTTCGACGCGAGCACCGCGGTGTCGGCCGCAGCCGCGCCGATGCGGGCCCACACGGCCTGCTTGAGGTCGAGGTCCTCGGGCACCGCCTCCACGACGATGTCGGCGGTGGCGACCGCGACCTCGAGGTCGGTGGTCACCGCGAGTTCGCCGAAGCCCTCGAGCGCGTTCCCCTTCGCGCGGGCCCGGTGCTCGTAGTGCTCAACCCGCTCCCGCGCCGCGGCGACGAACTCCTCGCGGCTCTCCACGATGGTGACGGCGAACCCGGCGACGAGGGCCTCGTACGCGATGCCGGCGCCCATGATCCCGCCGCCGATGACGACCGTCCTCACGTGGCGTCCCCCTGCGGTCGCCGCCGGAGGAAGAAGGTGCCGGTCGCGGTGGACACCGGCTCGCCCTCGGCGTTGCTGATGGTGGTCGCCAGGTAGGCGATCTGCTTCGTGACCCGCACGACCTCCCCGCGCACGGCGAGCGCATCGCCCGCGACCGCCCCGCGCAGCGTGGAGTACGAGATCGAGATCGTGGCCCCGAACTCGCCCTTGGCGAGGGCCGAGTTCGTGGCGAAGTTCATGGCCGCGTCGTGGACCACGCCGAACACGCCGCCGTGCACGCCGCCGGCCGGGTTGCAGGCCAGCTCGGTCGGGGTCCAGGCCGCCTCGACCCATCCCTCCCCGTACCGCTGGAAGTCGACGCCGAGTTGGGCGAGCAGCGGCATGCCGCCGTCGCCGAGGGAACGATCCATGTCACGCACGGGCGGCGACTCTACCGGGGCCCCGCCGGTGCACCCGGGGCCGGACCGGCTCCGGCCCGACGCCGCTCGGAGCTGCGGGGATACAGTTCGCCGCCCCAGCAACCCTCGGCCCCAGGAGGCCCCGCGATGCCCACCGCCGTCATCGTCGATGCAGTCCGCACCCCGCTCGGTCGCCGCAACGGCACCCTCAAGGGGATCCACCCGGTCGACCTCGCGTCGCACACGCTCAAGGCGCTCGTCGAGCGGACGGGCATCGACCCGGGCCTCATCGAGGACGTCATCATGGGCTGCGTCATGCAGGTCGGTGAGCAGGGCCTCAACGTCGGGCGCAACGCCGCGCTCGCCGCCGGCTTCCCGGAGAGCGTCGTCGGCACGACGATCGACCGGCAGTGCGGTTCGTCGCAGCAGGCCGCGCACTTCGCGGCCCAGGGCGTCATCGCCGGCGCCTACGACGTCGTCGTCGCCGCGGGCGTCGAGAACATGACCCGTGTCCCAATGGGCGCCTCGGTGATCAAGGACTCCTACCCGTTCGGTCCCGAGATGCAGGGGCGGTACCCGAACCTCGTGCCGCAGGGCATCTCGGCGGAGCTCATCTCCGAGAAGTGGGGCATCAGCCGCGACGAGAACGACGCGTTCGCGGTGCAGTCGCACCATCGTGCCGCGCAGGCGCGTGCCGAGGGCCGCTTCGACAACGAGATCGTGCCGATCGAGGTCGAGACCGAGGACGGTCGCGTCCTGTTCTCCCAGGACGAGGGCATCCGCCCCGACTCCTCGATGGAGACGCTCGGCAAGCTGAAGCCGGCCTTCAAGGAGGACGGCGTCATCACCGCCGGCAACTCCTCGCAGATCACCGACGGCTCGGCCGCGGTGCTCATCATGTCGGAGGAGAAGGCGAACCAGCTCGGGCTGCGGGCGCGGGCCCGGTTCCACACATTCGCCCTCGCCGGTGTCGACCCGGTGACGATGCTCACCGGTCCGATCCCCTCGACCGCCAAGGTGCTCGAGCGGGCCGGCATGACGATCGACCAGATGGACCTCGTCGAGATCAACGAGGCCTTCGCCCCGGTCGTGCTGTCGTGGGCCAAGGAGCACAACCCCGACATGTCGAAGGTGAACGTGAACGGTGGCGCGATCGCCCTCGGCCACCCGCTCGGGTGCTCGGGCGCCCGCCTGCTCACGACGCTCGTCAACGAGCTCGAGCGCACCGGTGGTCGCTACGGGCTCCAGACGATGTGCGAGGGTGGCGGCATGGCCAACGCCACCATCATCGAGCGCCTCGGCTGATCCACCCGATGCTCCCGGTCGTCGCCGCGCTCTGGTGGCCGCTCCGGGCCGTCATCGCGCTCGCGGTCTTCCTGACGATCTACCTGCTCGCGGCCGCGGTGGTGCGCTCGTTCATGCGCCCCGCGCCCGCCGAGCCGGATCCGGACTCCGTGGTGCCGGTCTCGGAGCGGTTCCGCTGCACCGTCTGCGGGGCCGAGGTGGTCATGACGGCGACCCCGGACGGCTTCGACCTCGAGGCGCCGCGGCACTGCCGGGAGGACATGGTCCTCGTCACCGACCAGAGCTGAGTACCGAGCGCGTTCACCGATCCCGCCGGGCGGTCGAATGACACGACTGTCGTTCCCCACAGGCGGTGGACAACCCTGTGGATAACCCCGATGACCTAGGAGCCAACCGGGTCCGAAGGCGTCAGTGGTACTGCGTGGCGACCACGAACCCGGCCGCGATCTGCACGAGGCCGATGAGTAGGTAGCGGTTCTGCTGCTCGCCCGGCAGGAGGCCCAGGTAGTTGCCGACGATCACGGCGAGGCCGCACCCGAGCAGGGCGAACATGAGCACCGGCACCCACAGCGGGCTGCGCTTCACGGTCTTCGGGGTGGGTGGGGTGTAGCGGCCCGAGGGTTGGGTGGTGCGGGCCTTGGTCCGCCCGGGCCCGGTGCTGGGCTGCTTGGTCTGCCGACCCTTCGGCTGCTTCGTCGCCATGGGGCGGGACGTTACCCGCGAGGGCGGCACGGGGTGGCCGGGTACCGTGGCCGACGTGGGTGCCCGAGTGCTCGTCATCGACAACTACGACTCCTTCGTCTACAACCTCGTGCAGTACCTCGGGGAGCTCGGCGCGGACCCGGTCGTCCACCGCCACGACGCGATCACCCTCGAGGCGATGATCGACCTCGGGCCCGACGCGGTGCTCGTCTCGCCCGGGCCCGGTCGGCCCGAGGACGCCGGCCTCTCCAACGACGCGATCCTCCACTTCGGTGCCGTCGGCGTGCCGGTGCTCGGCGTCTGTCTCGGGCACCAGTGCATCGGCCGGCTCTACGGCGGCGAGGTCGTGCGGGCCGACGAGGTGATGCACGGCAAGACCTCCGAGATCCTCCACGAGGGGCTCGGGGTGTTCGCGGGCCTGCCCTCACCCCTCACGGCCACCCGCTACCACTCCCTCGTGGTGCGGCGCGACTCGGTGCCCGACTGCCTCGAGATCACCGCCGAGGTCGCCGACGGCACCGTGATGGGGTTGCGCCACCGTGACCTCCCCGTTGAGGGCGTCCAGTTCCACCCCGAGTCGATCCTCACCGAGGGCGGGCACCGGCTCATCCGCAACTTCCTCGACCACGCGACCGCCTGAAGCGTCAGGGCAGGGACGCGCGCCCGCGGGTCACGACCGCGAGGCCGTCGGCGACCAGGCTCTCGAGTGCCTCGGCGTCGAGCTCCCGCACCGACACCGCGTCGGCGGCGCGCAGTCGGGCCATCACCCGACCGCGTCGTTGGCGGAACGAGCCCTCGAACGGGGCCTGCTTGGTGCGCACCTCACCGGCGAGCGGGCCGCGGGTCGCGCAGCCCCGCCGCAACGGGCACTCGGCACAGCGCGGCTCACGGGCGCGGCACAGTGCCGCACCGACGTCCATGATCGCGAGGAAGCGGTCGCGACCGCGCAGCGGGCGACCCGTGCGCAGGTAGGCCGTGTCGGCCTCCTTCGGGGTGAGCAACCGGCCGGCCCGCCTCTCGAGCACGCGGCGGACGTTCACGTCGACCGCGGGTACGTCAGCGTCGTGGACCTGGTCGAGGATCGCGCCCGCGGTGTAGGCGCCGATCCCGGGGAGCGCGCGCAGGTCGTCGGGCCATCCGTCGCGCGCGATCACGACCGCCGCGTCGTGGAGGCGTCGGGCTCGACGTGGGTAGCCGAGGCGACCCCACGCGGCGATCACCGCGCCGGGGGTCGTGGCGGCCATGGTCGCCGGATCGGGGAACTCGGCCATGAACGCGGGCCACGCGTCGAGCACGCGCGCCACCTGGGTCTGCTGGAGCATGACCTCGCTCACGAGGATCGCCCACGGATCACGCGTCGCGCGCCACGGCAGGTCGTGGCGGCCGTGCGCCGCGTACCAGTCGGCGAGACCGGTCACGGTCGCGGTCAGGTGGTGGACGACGTGGTCGTCGTGATGCCGCCGGTGCCGACCTGGATGGTGACGGTCGTTCCGGTCGCCGCCGCCGTGCCGGCACCCGGGCTCTGGCTCACGACCTTGCCGGATTGGGCGTCGAGCGACGCCGTGTTCTGGACGAGCACGCTGAACCCGGCGGCCTCGAGCGTGCTCGTGGCGACCGCAGGGGTCAGTCCGACGACGTTCGGGATCGGCGTGGGTGCGGGCCCGGACGAGATCACGAGCTTCACGACCGTGCCCTTCGGGACGATCGTGCCGCCCGGCGGATCGCTCGAGACGACCGAGTCGATCGGCACGGTGGCCGAGGGCTGGCGCGTCGTCTGCGGGATGAGGCCGACCCCCTGCAACTGGACGAGCGCGTCGTTGAGGGTGAGGTTCGCAACGTTCGGCACGGTGACCTTCGGCTTGCCCGTCGACACGTAGAGCGTGACCGGCGTGTCGACCGGCACGCTGCGACCGGTCGGGGGGTCCGTGCGGATCGCGTTGCCCTCCTCGATGGTCTCGCTCGCCTCGTCCACCGAGGTCACCGTGAACCCGGCGGCCTCGAGGTCGAGGCGGGCGTCCTCGGCCACCTCGTTCTCGACGGCGGGGATCTTCACGGAACCCTCGCCCGCGCTCACGCGCAACAGCACCGTCTCACCCTCGTTGATGCGGGTGCCCGGGCGCGGGTCCTGTCCGAACACCTCGCCCTCGGGCCGGGTGCTCGGCAGGCGGTCGACGCGCACCTTGAACCCGCGCTGCTGGAGCGTGAGCGTGGCGGGCTGCTCCTGGATGCCGATCACGCTCGGCACGTCGACCTCGCTGCGCGACGTGTCGTTCGTGAAGCGGGCCGCGAGCAGCCCGGCGACCACGAGGATGAGGATGCCGATGAGCACGGCGACCGTCGCCACCACGCCCTTGTTCCGGCCTCGTGGGGCCTGACGCACGGCGGCTGTCGTGGCGGTGGCGCCACCGGCGCCGGTCGGCACCCCGGGAACGGCGGCGGTCGGCATCTCGACGACCTGCGCGGTCTGCGGTCCGCCGAGGACCTGCTCGCTCCGCCGGAACCGCAGCAGGTCGGCCCGCAGGTCGTCGGCGGTCTGGTAGCGAGCGTTCGGGTCCTTGGCGAGCGTCGAGAGGATGATCCCCTCGAGCGCCGGGGCGATCGCCGGGTTGCGCATGGAGGGCGGCGGCACCTGCTCCTGCACCTGCTGGTACGCGACGGCGACCGCGTTGTCGCCCGCGAACGGCGGCGTGCCGGTCGACATCTCGTAGAGCACGATCCCGAGCGAGTAGAGGTCGGACCGCGCGTCGACCTCGAAGCCCTGGGCCTGCTCGGGGGAGAAGTACGTGGCGGTGCCCATCACCGAGCCGGCCTTCGTGAGTTCGTTCGGCGAGTTGCCGGAGAGCGCGATGCCGAAGTCGGTGACCTTGACCTGACCCTGTGAGGAGATGAGGACGTTCGCCGGCTTCACGTCGCGGTGGATCACCCCGGCCGCGTGGGCGGAGCCGAGCGCCGCCGCGATCTCGCCCCCGATCCCGGCGACCTGGCGGTCGTCGAGGCGGCCGCGAGCGGTGATGAGGTCGCGCACCGACCGGCCGTCGATGTACTCCATGACGATGAACGACGTGTCGCCGTCCTGACCCCAGTCGTAGACCGACACGATGTTCGGGTGGTTGAGGTTGGCCGCGGCCTGGGCCTCGTGGCGGAACCGCTCGACGAAGTTCGGATCCCGGGAGAGTTCGGCGGCGAGGACCTTCACCGCCACCGGGCGGGAGAGCCGGCGGTCCTGGGCGAGGAACACCTCCGACATGCCGCCCCGGGCGAGCAGTTCGACGAGTTCGTAGCGGTCCGCGAGGACCCGGGGTTCGGCTGCCATGGGTGGCTCCAACCTACTGCCGCACCGGCGCGTCGTCGCGGTCGGTCACGGTGCCTGCAGGAGCGTGCGCAGCACCTTCGCCGCGACCGGTGCCGCGATCCGACCGCCGGTCGCCTCGTCGCCCGCCGACCCGCCGCGTTCGACGATCACCGAGATCGCGTACTCCGGCGCCTCGGCCGGCGCGAACGCGATGAACCAGGCGTGGGGCGGTCCGCCGGGGGCCTGGGCGGTGCCGGTCTTGCCGGCCACGGTCACGCCCGGGATCCGGGCTGCGGTGCCGGTGCCGTTGGCGACCACCGCGATCATGAACTCGGTGAGGGTGGCGGCGGTGGCGGCTGAGGTCGCCCGCTTCCATCGACGTTCGGCCACCCGCTCCACGGTGCGCCCGGCCCGATCCTCGACGCGGGCGGCCACGTGCGGCTCCATCGCGACCCCGCCGTTCGCGATCGCCGAGGCGACGAGGGCCATCTGGAGCGGGGTGGTGGCGATCTCGCCCTGCCCGATGCCCGCGAGCGCGAACGACGGCTTGTTGAGGGCGAACGAGCCGGGCTGCAGCCCGATGCTCGCCACCGCGCCGGGCGAGAGGTCGAGGCTCGGGGCCTCGTTGAGCCCGAACGCGTCGATCGCCGGAACGAAGCGCTCACCCATCGCCACCCCGAGTTCGGCGAACACCGCGTTGCACGACTGGCGGAACGCGTCCTCGAGCGTGCCCCCGCACGCGCGGCCGCCGAAGTTGTTGATCGGCCGGTCCGACTGCGGCGGCGTGTACGACCGATTCTCCGGGTACCGGGACTCCGGCGTCGCCACGCCCGTGTCGAGCGCGCCGGTCGTGGTCACCACCTTGAAGGTCGAACCGGGCGGGTAGATCTCGCGGTACGCACGCGGCAGGGCCGGGTTCGTCGGGTCGGCCGTGAGTGCGTCGTAGTACGTCTGCACCGCGCGGGTGTCGTGGCCGGCGAGCGGCTGCGGGTCGAAGGTCGGGTTCGAGTACATCGCGAGCACCGCACCGGTGCGCGGGTTCAACACGGTGACCGAACCCCGCTGACCGCCGAGCGCGTCCCGCGCCGCGGCCTGGGCCCGGGTGTCGAGGTGGAGCACCACGGTGCCGACCCGGGGTCGGGCCGAGAGGATCGAGGGCAGATCCTTCGGTTCCACGGGCAGGTCGCGCCCGCTCAGCCAGCCGTCGTACGTCTTCTCGACCCCGACGCTGCCGACCACGACCGACTGGTACCCGACCGTCTGGGCGAACAGGTCGCCGAACGGGTAGCGGCGCTGCCAGCCGTACTCGTCGTCGACCCGGGTCGAGCGGGCGAGGATCGCGCCGTCGGTGCTCACGATCTCGCCCCGGGGTCGGTTGAACGAGCGCAGGTAGCCGCGCGTGTTGCGGGGGTCGTCCTGGAGTCGCTGCGCGTCGAACACCTGGAGGTAGGTGAGCTGACCCACGAGGATGAGGAGCAGCGCGACGACCACGTAGCCCGCCCGGCGCACCGCGTGGTTCACGAGCGTGCCCCCGCGGCCTCGAGGCGCACCTCGGCCTCGAGTTCGTCCTGCGCGTCGATCGCGGTCTCATCGGAGATGCGCAGCAGGATCGCGAGCAGCACGAAGTTCGCGATGAGTGAGGAGCCGCCGTAGGAGACGAAGGGGAGGGTGACGCCGGTGAGCGGGATGACCCGGATCACGCCGCCCACGATCACGAACGTCTGGATGCCGACGATCGTCGTGAGACCCGCGGCGAGCAGCTTCGGGAACGGCCGGGCCGCCTGCACCGCGATCTTGAAGCCCGTGCCGACGAACAGCAGGAACGTGATGATGATCCCCACCGTGCCGTAGAGCCCGAGTTCCTCGCCGATCGCCGCGAACACGAAGTCGGTGGCGGCGTTCGGGATGAGGTCGGGTCGGCCGAGTCCGAGGCCGGTGCCCGAGATCCCGCCGGAGCCGAGGGCGAAGAGGCTCTGCACCAGCTGGAAACCGTTGCTCTGCGCGGTCGGCCACGGGTCGAGCCACGTGTCGACCCGCAACTGGACGTGCGAGAACGAGTTGTACGCGATCACCGCTGCGAGGCTGAACGCCGCCACGCCCACGATCACGTACGCGCTGCGCTCGGTCGCCATGTAGAGCATGGCCACGAACACGGTGAAGAACAGCAGCGAGGAACCGAGGTCCTTCTGCTGCACCATGATGAGGACCGCGGTCGCCCACGGCAGCAGCAACGGACCGAAGTGGCGCGGCGCGGGGACGTAGAGGCGTCCGATGCGCCGGGTGCCGCTGCGCAGCAGGTCGCGGTTGTCCGCGAGGTACGCGGCGAAGAAGATGACGAGCAGCACCTTGGCCGCCTCGCCGGGTTGGAAGTTGAGCGGGCCGAGGCGGATCCAGAGTCGCGCGCCGTTCGCGGTGTACCCGAGGCCGGGAATGAGCGGGAGCAGCAGCGCCCCCACGCCGAGCACGAGGAAGATGGAGCGGTACCGGCGCAGCGTGTCGATCGGGCGGATTGCGGCGATCGCCACCACGAACACACCGATGCCGATCGCGATCCACACCGCCTGGGTTCGCGCGTAGACCGAGCCTGGACCGGCGGCGAGATCGAGGCGGGAGATCATCGTGAACCCGATGCCGTTGAGGAGGGTGGCGAGCGGCAGGAGCGTGGGATCCGCGCTCGGCGCGAACCGGCGGATCGCCACGTGCGCGACGAAGAACAGGCCGACGACGAACGCGAGGAACCCCCAGAAGTCGGCCGGGAGGGCCGGGGCCTTCGAGAGCGAGAGCAGCAGGTAGCCGGCGATCGTGATGAGGATCGCCACGACCCCGAGACCGAGTTCGGCCGTGCGGCGCCGGGTGGCGATGAGGGTGCGCTCCGGGCCGCTCATCACGGCCTCGCCCCGCTCACCCCGGGCGGCCCGCTCACCCCGCTCACCCCGGTCGCCCCGCTCGGGCCGACGGTCGTGCTCGTGGTCGGCGGGAACACGCGGTCCTCGAGTCGATCGACCACGGCGCGCGCCTCGTCGAGGGATCCGAAGGTCTCCTCGCGGGTGACGACGAGTCGCTGGCTCTCGTCGAGGTCCCCGCGCTCGATGACCTCGGACGTCCAGACCACCTCCGGGTCCCAGAGCAGGAACCCGCCGGGCACCCCGCGGTACACGGCGACCTGCTTCCCGTCGAAGCCGACGTAGTACTGGCTGCGCGCGTACCAGTTCAGCGCGAGGAACGTGCCGCCGAGCACGAGCACCACCGGCAGGATCGCCCAGGCGATCCGGGCGACGCTCGTGCGACGTGCGCGTGTGGGCCCGCCGGTCGTCGGGGCCGTATCGGTGGTGGGCCTCGGGGTTGTGGCGTCGCGGGCGGCGGCTGCGCGCACCGCCGTCGTGCCGATGCCGATCGCGGGGAGCGGGGCGGGGGGCAGGTCGCCCTCCTCGCCGATCACGTCGATGATGAGGACGGTGATGTTGTCCTCACCGCCGGCCTCGTTCGCCGCGGCGATGAGGGCCCGTGCGCACACCTCCGGGTCGGATTCCCGGCGCAGCACCGCACTGATGTCGGCGTCGCGCAGCATGCCGGAGAGCCCGTCCGAGCACAGCAGCACCCGGTCGTCGCCGGTGAGCTCGACGGCGACGTCGTCGACCTCGACCTCGTCCTCGATGCCGAGCGCGCGGGTCACGACGTTGCGCTGCGGGTGCACCGCGGCCTGCTCGAGCGTGATGCGCCCCTCGCGCACGAGCTCCTCGACCAGCGAGTGGTCGTCGGTGACCCGGGCGAGGATGCCGTCGCGCAGCACGTAGGCCCGCGAGTCGCCGACGTGGCCGATGCGCAGGCCCCCGACCACCTCAATGGCCGCGGTCATGGTCGTCCCCATGCCGAGCATCCCGGAGTCGGCGCGGGCCTTGTCGACCACGGCGGCGTTCGCCTGCGTGACCGCGTCGGTGACGGACGCGCCGGCGGCGATGGCGGCCCGGAGCGCCTCGATCGCCGTGGCGCTGGCGACCTCGCCGGCCTGGTGACCGCCCATGCCGTCGGCCACCGCGAACACGCCGAGGCGGTCGTCGTGCAGGACGGCGTCCTCGTTGCCCTCGCGGACGCGACCGACGTCGGTCGCGGCGGCCGCGACGAGCCTCACCGGCGCACCTCGAGCACCGTGTCGCCGACGCCGATGCGGTCGCCGCGCGCGAGCCGCTGGGTGCCGGTGATCGGCGCGTCGTTCACGCGGGTGCCGTTGGTGGATCCGCTGTCCTCGGCGTACGGGATGCCGTCGGCGATGAAGACGCGCGCGTGGATGCTCGACACGAAGGTGTCGTCGAGCGCGATGGTGCAACCGGCGGCGCGGCCGATCGTGTTCTCGGGAGCGAGCACGAACTCGCGACCCGCGGCCTCGGGGGGAGCGACCACGACGGCCGTCCACGGCCGGTCCCGGCGTGTCGAGCCGCCGCGACGGCGACCCTCGTCGGGGCGCGCGGCGAGGGGCCTGCTCGCGCGCATCTCCCGCACGACCACGAGCACGACCCGTGACAGGAAGACGAAGAGGAGCGCGAGGAACGCGAACTTCAGGAGGGTGAGCGCGGCGTCCGACACCTGGTCAGGACGCCTCGTACCGGATGGCGACCGCGCCGATCGTGATGACGTCGCCGTCGGCGAGCACCTGCTCGGTGGTGGGTCGGCCGTTCACCGAGGTGCCGTTGAGGGAGCCGAGGTCGGTGAGGAGGTGGCCGTCGGGGACCGCCCGGATCTCCGCGTGGCGGCGGGACGCCTGGGGGTCGTCGATCTGGACCGTGCAGTCCGAGAGGCGCCCGAGGGTCGTGGGGTCGTCGCCGAGCGTGACCCGGGTGCCGTCGGCGAGGACCAGCGACCCGGCGGTGCCGCCGGCCCCGGCGACGATCTTGGCCTTTACCTCGATCCGGCCCGGCTTGAAGCGCTCGTCCCGCACGAGGCGCACCGAGATCGGGCCGAGGAACTGGGCCTTGAGGGTGCGAGCGTGGTCGCGGGCCTCCTCGACCAGCTCCCGGTCGAGGACGTCGAGGAAGGCCTCGAAGGCGTCGGCGTCCGGATCCGAGAGCGCGATCTCGAAGTCGTTCGGGACGATCGCGCCCTTCGTGCCGAGCGTGCGGCGGAGGTCCATCTCGCGACGGAGGCGTGCCGCGACCTCAGCGGGCTGCACCCCGCCCCGCGACGTCCGCGTGAAGGTGCCCTCGAGCAGGCGTTCGAGACGCCGTTCGAAGCCCTGGACTCCCATGGGGCCCGAGTGTACGGGCGTTCCGGCGCCTCGCCCCGGCACTCCGGAGGGGTGTGACGGCTAACCTGCAGGCTCCACTCGGGCGAGTGGCGGAATAGGCAGACGCGCTGGCTTCAGGTGCCAGTGTCCGAAAGGACGTGGGGGTTCAAGTCCCCCCTCGCCCACTACAACGTGGGGGATTCCCCACCCGACCCTGGAAATTTCCCACTCACCCGCGCGGGTGATTTTGGGGCGAAACGCTGGACCCAAGCGCCATGAGGGCCGCGCCGGTGAACGGCGTGAGCCCGGCGACCATCGCCAGCGGCGCCATGAGGGCGGTGACGATCGCGGGCATCACCCCGATGCGCGGGCCTCCCGCCATCACCGCCACGATCCCGGTGAGCGTGGCCATCGCCGCGTAGGTGGCCGACGGCTGCTTCGTGATCACGAACAGCACCA
>JBJTWK010000081.1:0-93783 GCA_046081705.1 Actinomycetes bacterium
CCTCGGCGAGCACCCGTGGGTCGCGTCCCTGCGCCAGCGCCTCCGCCACCGCGGTGACCGCCGCACCCGGGTCGCCCTCGGCGAGGGCGGAGAACAACGCCTCCACCGGCTCGGCCCGATCGACCACGCCACCGGCGGCCACCACCTGGTCGAGCGCGGAGAGCGTGTCGCGGGCCGATCCGCGCCCGGCGCGCACCACGTGGGCCACGCCCGCGTCGTCGATCGCGAGGGCGGCGTCGGCCACGATCCAGCGCACGTAGTCCTCGAGCTCCGCGGCGGAGAGCAGTTGGAAGTCGAAGTGCTGCGTGCGGCTCCGGATGGTGGGCAACACCTTCTGCGGGTCGGTGGTGGCGAGGACGAACACCACGCCCTCGGGCGGTTCCTCGAGCGTCTTCAGCAGCGCGTTCGAGGCCCCGGGGGACAGCATGTGGACCTCGTCGAGGATGTACACCTTGCGCGACGATCCCGCGCCGAGGCCGAGGCTGATGCGGGAGACGAGGTCACGCGCCTCCTGGACCCCGCGGTTCGACGCGGCGTCGAGCTCGATGAGATCCGGGAAGGTGCCTGCGGCGATGCCGGTGCAGTTGGCACACGCGTCGCACGGCTCGCCGTCGGGACCGAGGTCGGTGCAGTTGAGCGCCTTCGCCAGGATGCGCGCGCTCGTGGTCTTGCCCGTGCCGCGCGGTCCGGAGAAGAGGTACGCGTGCCCGACCCGGCCCTCGCGCACCGCGTTGCGCAGCGCGGTGGTGACCGGCTCCTGCCCGACGAGCGCGTCGAAGCGCTGGGGGCGGTACTTGCGGTAGAGCGACTGGAAGGCCATCGCCTCGGACCCTAGCGACCGGGCGGGACACCTTCCGGGGTCCCGCCCGGTGCGCTGCGGGAGCGAGGGCACGGACCGTGCACCCACCGTCGACCCGGCGCCGCAGCGTGCGTGTCCCGTCGCCGGCTCGGGCCAGGCTCCCCTGCGGCACACGGGAGGATCCGCTGAGAGCTGCTTCCTTCCGGACCTGACTCGGTTCACGGGAACCCGTTGCGCAGGACCCGGCCTTCGACACCACGTGCGAGGCGCTCCCACTGCGGCGGATCGGGCCTCGGATGGGAGTTCAGCCCCCCGTACGTGGATCTGGGGTACAGGGCACCACGAGCTCCCCGCCTAGCACGGTCCGCTCGCTCACCGTACCAGCCGGTCCGCCCGCTACCATCGGCGACCCCGGGAGGGGTGCGAGAGCGGCCGAATCGGCACGCTTGGAAAGCGTGTGAACGAGAGTTCCGTGGGTTCGAATCCCACCCCCTCCGCCACGACGACCCCGTTGGGGGGCGTCCCGCCGGTCGGATCCCGCCCGGACCGCCGCCCGGCATCAGCCGGCGAGGGCCGCGGCCTCCATGGCGATCTGCGCGAACCCGTACCGGGCCGCGATGGCCGCCGCCTCGGCGGCGAGACCCGCCGCCCGCTGCGGATCCCGGTCGCGCCCGAGACGGGCGAGGGCCAGCATGGTCTGGGCCCGGTAGTGCGGCGATTCGAGGCGCGTGTTGCGCTCGAGCGCGTCGACGAGATCCGCCTCCGCCCGCTCGAGGTCGCCCAGCGTCATCCGCAGCAGCCCGAGGTGGTGGGAGACCGCCCCCACGTTGGCCGAGAGCGTCTGCACCCCGATGCGGTCCCCGTAGGGCTCGAGCCGCGGGAGGAGCACTGTCGCCGCAGCACGGTCGTCGAGCAGGTGCGCCGTGTGCGCCGCGAGCGTCGTGGCGGTCATCCACACCTGGTCCTCGGGGAACGAGAACGCCGTGGCCGCGAGTTCGGCGAACCGCGACCGCGCGAGGTCGAGGTCGCCCGAGCGGGCTGCGGCGAACGCGAGCACGCTGCGGAACCCCGGGATCCGCGGGTAGGTGACGACCGCCTGCTCGATGAGCGGGAGCAGTTCGGCGGTGCGCCCCTGCTGGAGCCGGATCGACATGAGCTGGGATCCCGTGTAGAGCATCCCGTCCTGTCGACCCGCGTCCAGCGAGAGCGCGAAGGCCTCGTTGGTCAACCGTTCCGCCTCGGCGAGGTCCCCCGTCGTGGTCGCGATCTGCACGGCCCAGAGCGTGGCGATCCACCGGGTCTGCGGATTGCCGAGCCGGGTCGCGGCCGTCATGAGTTCGGCCGCCGCCGACCGCGCCGCGTGGATGTCGCCGATCGTCAACCACGTGGTGAGGACCTGCACGAGCGCCCAGAACCGGCGCATCGGATCGTCGTACCCCTCCGTGAGCCGCATGACCTCCTCGGCCACCGCCCGTCGCTCGTCGAACGACGCCGGGGTGTCGAGCGAACTCCACGCGAGCACGTCGACGAGCGTCGCCCGGTCACCGGTGCGCCGGGCGACGGCGATGGATTCGCGGGACCGGTCCACGTAGGTCGGGTCCCCGCTGAACCGCAGCTCGGACGCGATCGCCGCGACGAGGCGTGCCCGGGCCGGTGAGTCCTCCTCGCCCACCACGGCGAGCGCACCCTCGAGCAGCGCCAACTGCTCGGGGTCGACCTCGGCGCCCGAGATCTGGAACCCGCGGTAGCGCGCGAGGGCCGCGGCCACCAGGAGGTCGTTCCGGCCGAGCGCGCGCGCCTCGGCCGCGGCCGCGATCAACCGCGGCAGGAACTCGAGGTCGTCGGCCCGCCGTTCCGCGTTGCCGAGCCGGATCTCGAGGTCGCAGCGCTCGGCCCGATCGGCCTCCGGCCCGAGCAGGTCGAGCGCCGCCCGGTACCACCGCACGCCGTCGACGGCGGCGAGTCCCTCGACCGCGTCGTCGCCAGCCCGGATCGCGTAGGGCACGGCCCGGGCGCGGTCCTCCGGGCGACCGGCCGCGAGCAGGTGCCGGGCGACCTCGGCCGAACGGCTTGCGGCGTCCGGTTCGGCGGCGATCGCATCGGCGATCGCGGCGTGGAGTCGGGCCCGCCGGGTCGGCGAGAGCTCGGCGCCGAGCGCCTGCTGCACGAGGGCGTGCGCGAACGTGAAACGCTCGGCCCGGGTCGGCACCTCGGCGACGAGACCGGCGGCGACCGCGGCCTCGAACGCGTCGAGCACGTCGTCCTCGGGCCGGTCGACCACCCAAGCGACCGTCCGCAGGTCGAAGTCGCGTCCGCACACCGCTGCGGCGGTGAGGCACTGGCCGGCGACCTCGCCGAGACGCCGGACCCGGGCGACGACGACCTCGCGCACGCTCTGGGGCATGCCGACCGCGGCGAGATCGATCGTCGCGCCCCACCGCCCGGCGGCGTCCTGGGCGATGGCCCCGGACTCCACGAGGTGCCGCAGCATCTCCACGACGAAGAAGGGGTTGCCGTTCGTCTCCGCCCGCAGCGTGCGGGCCAGCGCGTCGCCGTCGGCGCCGAGGTCGTGACCGGCGGTGACGGCGAGCAGGTCCCCGAGGTCGGACTCGGCCAACCCCTCGAGGGTGATGCGACTCACACCGTCCTCACGGTGGAGCGCGGCCAGGGTCCCGGCCAGCAGACCCTCGGGATCGACGTCGGTGTCGCGGAAGGTGCCGAGGATGAGGATGCGCTCGGCCGCGGTCGCCCCGACGACGTGGCGGAGCAGGAGCAGGGTGCCCCGGTCCGCCCAATGCAGATCGTCGAGGACGACGACCACCGGCGCGATGGTCGCCACCCGCGTGAGGAGGTCGGTCACCGCGGCGAACACCACGAACTCGTCGGCGGTGCTGCCGTCGGTGGCCCCGGCCTCGCCGACGCGGGACCGCAGCCCCGGCGCCACGCGCACGAGCGCGCGCAGGTCGAGGCCCTCGAGGTGCTCGGGCGCGACGTGGGCACCGAGGAACTCGATGGCCTCCGCCCACGGCGCGTACTGGCGGACGAGGTCCTCCTCGCAGCGTCCGTAGAGCACGAGCGCGCCCTCGGTGTGGGCGGCCTGCGCGCACTCGGCGACGAGGCGGGTCTTGCCCTGACCCGCCTCCCCCGAGGTGAGGACGATGCGGCGGGAGCCCGCGGCCGCGGCCCGCGCCGCCGCCGCGATGGACGCGCGCTCCGCGTCGCGCCCCGCGTAGGGCAGCGCCGCCCGGCCCGCGAGCCGGGCGGGCAACGGCACCGGGACGTCGGTGGCGGTGTCGGGGGCCGCCCAGACGACCGTGACGGTGGTGACGGGATCGGGGAGCCCCTTGAGCGCGCGCTCCCCCGCGTCGACGAACTCGTGGCGACCCCGCGGCGCGAGGAGTCGGACGAAGTCGGGAGCGAGGATCTCGCCCGGCTCGGCCTCGCCACAGAGGCGGGCGGCCACGGTGGGCGGTTCGCCGAAGTAGTCGCCGTCCTCCTCCGTGCAGTCGCCGGTCCCGATCCCCACCCGGATCTCGAGCGGTTCGGTCGCGCCGACGTTGCGCCGCGCGCAGGCCTGCTGCATCGCGACCGAGGCGTCGAGCGCCGCCCCGACCCCACCGAAGGCCGCCATGATCCCGTCGCCGGTGTTCTTGACCTCGCGACCGCCCGCCGCCTCGATCGCCGCGCGCAGCAGGGCGAAGTGCTCGCGCCGCAGCCGGTCGGTCTCCTCCGCGCCGACCCGCGTGGTGAGCGAGGTCGAACCGACGAGGTCCGTGATCACGATGGTGACGCCGACGGTGGTCATGACTCGCCCGTTGCCTCCATCCCGCCGGCCCGAGCCGGGCGGGTCCATCGGGTCCGGGCGCCATCGTACGCACCGGTCCCGGGGGCGGGCGCCGGGGTCTCACCTACGCTCACCCGCCATGAGGACCGACGACCCCCGGCTCCACGACTGGATGGGCCGTGCGCTCGAGGAGGCGGCCGCCGCCGCGGCGCACGGTGACGTCCCGGTCGGCGCGATCGTCGTCCACCGGGAACGGGGCGACGTGCTCGCCGCTCGTCACAACGAACGCGAACTCACCGGCGATCCGACGGCGCACGCCGAGGTGCTGGCCCTGCGCGACGCTGCGGCGGCCCTGGGCACGTGGCGGCTCGACGAGTGCGTGCTCGTCGTGACCCTCGAGCCCTGCCCGATGTGTGCGGGTGCGAGCGTGAACGCCCGGGTCGCCTCGATCGTGTTCGGGGCCGCCGATCCCAAGGCCGGCGCGACGGGGAGCCTCTACCACCTCACCGCCGACCCGCGTCTCAACCACGAGATCCCGGTCGTGCACGGTGTGCGGTCCGAGGAGGCTGCGGCCCTGCTCATCGGGTTCTTCGCCGAGCGCCGCTGAGCCTCGGCTGGTCGCACCCCTCGGGCCGCCCACTACGATGCGCTCGCTCCGGAGGGGTGCGAGAGCGGCCGAATCGGATGGTCTCGAAAACCATTGTGGGGCAACCCACCGTGGGTTCAAATCCCACCCCCTCCGCTCGTAGACGGCGCCCTCCGGGGCGCCGTCCTCGCGTCCGGGCCGGCGTCGGGCGGGCCGACGACCTCAGAGTCCGAGAGCGGCGTGGATCTCGCGCGTCGCGGTGGACCGGTTGAGCGTGAAGAAGTGGAGACCGGGCGCGCCGCCGTTGAGCAGTTCGCGGCACAGGCGCGTCGCCTCGGCGACCCCCACCGCGTGCACGGCCTCGGGACCGTCGGGTTCGGCCGCCTCGAGCTTCGCCGCGAGGTCGGTCGGGAACTCGCTGCCCTGGAGTTCGGCCATGCGGGTGATCGAGCGGATCGAGGTCGCCGGCATGATCCCGGGGATCACCGGCTTGTCGACGCCGAGCGCCCGCAGGTCGGCCACGAGGCCGAAGTAGTGGCGGGCGTCGAAGAAGAACTGCGTGATCGCGAAGTCGGCCGCCGCGAGCTTCTCGGCGGTACGACGCCGGTCCTCCTCGAGGTTCGGGCTGTGCGGGTGCGGCTCCGGGTGCGCGGCCACCCCGATCGAGAAGTCGCCGACACCTCGGATGAGCTCGACGAGCTCGCTCGCGTAGGTGAGCTCGCCGGGCGGGAGGTCGGAGTCGACGGGCGGGTCGCCGCCGAGGGCGAGGATGTTCTCGATCCCCGCGTCCCGGTACCGCGTCACGATGTCCACCAGTTCGGCCCGGGTGTGGCAGGCGCAGGTGAGGTGGGCCATCGGGGTGATCCCGGTGTCGGCGAGGATCTGCACGACGAGGTCGTGGGTCCGTTCGCGCGTCGACCCCCCGGCGCCGTAGGTCACCGAGACGTACGCCGGGGAGAGCGGGGCGAGTTCCCGGATCGCCTCGGCGAGCACGCGCTCGCCCTCCTCGCTGCGCGGCGGGAAGAACTCGAAGGAGCAGCAGGGTCCGGCGCGCAGCGCCTCGGCGATCTTCATGGGATGGAGGAGATTACGACACCGTACGGAGGCCCCGGACCGACGTGCCACGGGCCCCACCCGATCCTGTGCCAACCTCCCCGCCGTGGACTTCCAGCTCGACCAGCGGTTCGCGGCCGACCCCCTCGCCGTGGCGACGGCGCTCATCGAACCTGCGCTGCTCGAGCGGATGACGGACCTGCCGAACGTCGGCGGCGCGCAGGTGCTGTCGACCGCGCGCACCGGCGACGTGGTGCGTCAGGAGGTCCGGTACCGCTTCGAGGCCCAGCTCTCCGGCGCCGTCCGCAAGTTCGTCGACCCGTCGCAACTCACCTGGGTCGAGGTGTCGGAGCACGACCTCGCCCGGGGCGAGTCCCGCTTCCTGATCCGACCCGACCACTACGCGGACCTGCTCGAGGGCCGGTACGCGGCACGGGTCGTCGCCACCGGCGACGCGACCGACCGCACCGTGCGCGGGCAACTCAGGGTCAAGGTGCCGTTGCTCGGCGGCAAGGTCGAGCACGCGATCGTCGACGGCCTGCGCGACATCGCCGCCGCGCAGCAGGGGCTCGTCCAGGCGTTCCTCAGCGGCGCGGGCTGAACCGCCGCAGCCGCAGCGAGTTCGACACGACGAACACGCTCGAGAAGCCCATCGTGCCCGCCGCGATCGCCGGGTTGAGCACCCCGAGGGCGGCGAGCGGGATCGCGGCGACGTTGTAGGCGAACGCCCAGAACAGGTTGCCCTTGATGGTCGTCAACGTCCGTCGGGCGAGCGCGATCGCATCCCCGGCGCCGCGCGGATCGCCCGAGACGAGCGTGAGGTCGCTCGCCTCGAGCGCCACGTCGGTCCCCGTGCCGATGGCGATGCCGAGATCCGCAGCGGCGAGCGCCGGCGCGTCGTTCACCCCGTCACCCACGACCGCCACCGTCCGACCCTCCGCACGCAGGCCCCGCAGCACGTCGACCTTGCCCGCGGGCAGCACCCCGGCCACCACGCGGTCGATGCCGACCTCGCGGGCGACCCAGCGCGCGGGCGCCTCGCGGTCGCCGGTCACGAGCACCGTCTCGATCCCGAGGTCGTGCAGGGCGCGGACCGCCGCCGCCGCCTCCGGCTTCACGGTGTCGGCCACGACGAGCGCACCCTGCACCGCGCCGTCCCAGCCCGCGAACACGACGCTCGCCCCGCGGGCGTCGGCCGCCTCGACCACGGGGATGAGCGCATCGGACGGTGCGCCGACCCACTCGGCACGCCCCACGCGGACCTCGACCCCGTCGACCGAACCGACGACCCCGACCCCGGCCTCGTTGCGGAACGCGACGGGCACGCCGAGATCGGCCCCGCGCTCGCGCGCGCCCGCCACGACGGCCCGGGCGATGGGGTGCTCACTCGCGTCCTCGAGCGTGCCCGCCCGCCGGAGGAGCACCGCCGGATCGACACCGGGCACCGCGGTCACCTCGACGAGGGCCATCCGGCCGGTCGTGATCGTGCCGGTCTTGTCGAGGATGGCCGCGTCGACGGCGCGGGTCGCCTCGAGCACCTCGCCACCCTTGATGAGGATCCCCAGCTGCGCGCCCCGGCCGGTGCCGACCATGATCGCCGTCGGCGTCGCAAGGCCGAGCGCGCACGGGCAGGCGATGATGAGCACCGCGACGGCGGCGGTGAAGGCCTCGTCCGCCGAGCCCCCGACCGCGAGCCAGGCGACGAGCGTCCCGAGCGCGATGAGCAGCACGACCGGGACGAAGATCGACGAGACCCGATCGGCGAGCCGCTGCACGGGCGCCTTCGAACCCTGCGCCTCCTCGACGAGGCGCGCGATCTGGGCGAGCGCGGTGTCGGTCCCGACCCGCGTCGCCTCGACGACGAGCCGACCCTCGGTGTTGATCGTCGCTCCGATGACCTCGTCACCCACCCCGACCTCGGCCGGTACGGGCTCGCCCGTCAGCATCGAGACGTCGACGGCCGACGTCCCCTCGACCACCCGACCGTCGGTCGCGATCCGCTCCCCGGGTCGCACCACGAACCGATCGCCCACCGCGAGCCGCTCGGCCGGCACCTCCCGCCCGTCGACGAGGGTCGCCGTCCGGGCGCCGAGCGCCAGCAGCGCCCGCAGGGCATCGCCGGAACGCCGCTTCGCCCGGTGTTCGAACCACCGACCCAGCAGGATGAGGGTGACGATGACCGCGCCGGTCTCGAAGTAGAGGTGCAGGTCCGAGGGCGACCCCATGTCCATCCCGCCCATCGGATCCTGTCCGGCGCCGCGCGCGAGCGCAACCACCGACCAGACCCACGCCGCCGTCGTGCCGAGCGACACGAGCGTGTCCATCGAGGCGTCGAGGTGACGGGCCTGGCGCAACGCCGCGCGGTGGAAGGGCCACGCGCTCCAGAGCCAGACCGGCGTGGCGAGCACCAGCGCGAGCCGGCCCCAGCCGTCGAACTGGAGGGCCGGCACCATCGAGACCGCGACGAGCGGCAGCGTGAGCACCACCGAGACGACGAGGCGCGCGGTGAGCGGATCCCGGGCCGGTTCGGACGCCTCGGCCCCGGCGTCGTCCGTGGTCTCGGGCACCTCGTAGCCGGTGTCGACGATCGCGCGCACGAGGTCGTCTCGGTCGGCGACGCCCGGCTCCACGAACACCGTCGCCCGCTCGGTGGCGAGGTTGACCGTCGCGAGCGTGACCCCGGGGACCCTCGCGAGCCCCTTCTCGACCCGGGCGACGCAGGACGCGCAGGTCATCCCCGCCACGGGCAGCTCGATGCGCAGCCCGGCGGGCGCCTGCGTCGTGACGCCCGCCGGCTCCGCGCCGCCGTCGATCGGGGTCCGGTGCGGCTGGTCCTCCATCGCACACCTCCAGGTCGCTGCCAGTGTGACGGGCCGGGGATCCTCCAGGCCGGTCGGGGGTTGATACCATACCCCCCCACCCCATAGTGTGCCACCCCGACGCCGAGTTCCCATCCCGGAGGATCCGATGCAGCACGGCTACAGCCTCGATAAGGACGACTACCGCCGACGGCTCGCCCGCATCGAGGGGCAGGTCCGGGGCCTCCAGCGGATGATCGACGAGGACGAGTACTGCATCGACGTGCTCACCCAGGTCGCCTCGGTCACCAAGGCCCTCCAGGGCGTGGCCCTCGGGTTGCTCGACCAGCACATCGCCCACTGCGTCGTGAGCGCCGCCGGGCGCAGCGACGAGGAGGGCGCCGCCAAGGTCACCGAGGCGGTGCGCGCCGTGGAACGGATGCTGCGGACCTGATCGGCGCGCGCCGACGGAGCCCCGATCCGGCCCTCGGGCCGCCGCGCGGCCCGCGTGGCAGACTCCCCCGCATGCCGCCCGAGAAGTTCTCCTGGAAGCACCTCTACAGCGAGGTCGTCACCACCGGTCTGTGCACCGGGTGCGCCGGCTGCGTCATCGCCTGCCCGCACGACGTCCTCGACTACGACGACACGAACGGCCGCTACAAGCCGATCCAGATCGAGGACTTCGGCGGGGCCGGCGACTGCTCGCACGGCGACAAGGCCTGCACCTCGTGCACCCGCGCCTGCCCCCGCTTCCGGGACTGGGAGACCGAGGTCGACGAGTTCATGTTCGGCCGATCCCGCAACGAGGACGAGCTCTCCGGCATCTACAAGGACATCGTCCTCGCCCGCGCCGCCGACCCGGTGCTCCACGAGGTCGGCCAGGACGGCGGGCTCGTGTCGGCGATCCTCCTGCACTGCCTCGACGAGGGCATCATCGACGCCGCGCTCGTGTCGTACCTCGAGGGCGACGGGACGACGTGGAAGGCCAAGCCCGGCGTGGCCCGGAACCGCGAGGACATCATCGCCTCGGCCGGCAGCCGCTACACCTACTCCTCGAACACCCTCGCCTACGACGAGGCGGTCGAGGGCGGGGCCGAGAACATCGCGCTCGTCGGGATGGGCTGCCAGTCGTCCATCCCCGGCGTGATGAAGTTCCGCAAGGCGGGCAAGGTTGCGCGTCGCATCACGCTCAGCATCGGCCTGCTCTGCTCGAAGACCTTCGACGACGCGATCTTCGAGGAGCTCTTCGAGGCGAAGTACGGCCTCAAGAAGTCCGAGATGCGCAAGATGAACATCAAGGGCGTCTTCCAGATCTGGATGAAGAACGGCGACTACCACGAGATCCCGCTCAAGGAGTGCCACGGCTGGACCCGTGAGGGCTGCAACCACTGCCCCGACTTCGCCGCCGAGCACGCCGACATCTCGACCGGCGGCATCGGCGCGTTCAACGACTTGACGCTCACCGTCGTACGCACCGACCTCGGTCGCGAGATCATGAGTGCGCTGCTCGCCAAGGGCATGATCGAGGTCCGGCCGGGCGACGACGACCCGGGCGCGATCGAGCTCATGCACAAGCTCTCGAAGCGGTCGCGCAAGCGCTGGCCCGAGACCGCGGTCGCGGCACCCCGTCTCATCGGTGCCTGACCCGGACGACGCCCCCGGCGCGGTCGGCGCACCTGCGCCCTGGGCCCAGCACCGCCGCACCCCCGTCGCCCCGATCCTCGCGGCCGTCGTGGTCGGTGGGGCCACCGGTGCCCTCATGGTCGGGGTGCAGCGCGTGGTCGTGCTCGGCCTGCTCGATCGGGTCGCCGACGCCCCGCTCCCCGTGCTGGCGCTGTGCCCGTTCGTCGGCCTGGTCCTCGCCGCGCTCTGCCTCCGGTTCATCGCCGGCGGCGCGACCCCGTCGATCGCGGATGAGTACATCCGCAACGTGCACGATCCCGCGCCGTTGGACCTGCGGCCGGTCCCGGGTCGGCTGCTCGCCTCGATGTCCACCATCGGGCTCGGCGGCGCACTCGGCCTCGAGGGCGTGGCCGTGTACGTGGGTGGTGCGATCGGCACCATCGTGGAGAGCCGCCTCGGCCGGCGACTGCGCACCGAGGACGCCAAGATGCTCATGGTCGTCGGCGCGGCCGCCGGCGTCGCCGCGATCTTCCAGACTCCGGTGACCGGGGCGGTGTTCGCGCTCGAGGTCCCGTTCCGCGGGCGGCTGAGCCGGCGCCACGTCGTGCCGATCCTCGCCGGGTCGATGGCCGGGTACGTCGCCGCGATCCTCATCGTGGGCCGCCAGCCGCTGTTCCCGGTGCGCGGCCACGTGTCCCTCGACGCGCCCGACCTGGTCGCGGCCCTCGTCATCGGCGCGCTCGTCGGGGTCGTCGCCCACGGCTTCTCGCGGCTCGTGCTCCTCGCAAAGGCGGGCGTGCGGCGGGTCCCGGTCGGCGTCCGGGTCCCGGCCGCCGGCGCGGTCATCGGCGGTGTGGTCGTGATCGCCGCACGGATCACCGACGTCCGAGTCGTCCTCGGTCCCGGGTACGACGCGACCCGGTGGGCCCTCGACCCGACGCACGCCGCCGGCCTCGTGCTCGGGGTGCTCGTCCTGCGGATGACCGCCACGACCGTCGCGCTCGGCGGGGGCGGCGTGGGGGGCCTCTCCATCCCGCTCGTCTCGATCGGGGCGCTCACGGGCCGGGCCGCGTCCGGGATCGCGGGCCGGGCCGGTGATCCGCTCGACACCGTCGTCGGCGCGGCGGCCTTCCTCGCCGCGGGCTACCGGGTGCCGCTCGCGGGCATCGCGTTCGTGGCCGAGACCACGGGTCGGGTCGGTTACATCGTCCCCGCGATGCTCGCCGTGTTCGCCGCCGACACCGTCATCGGACGGGCCTCCGTGAGCACCGAGCAGCGGGACGACGCGGAGGCGGGCTGGTGACGCGCGAGGCCGCACCGCGCGTCGTCGCGTTCGTCGACGACCTCATGGACCGTTCGCGCCTCGGTGCGATCCCCGGCATCGCCTTCACCCGAGATCCGGATGCGTGCGCCGACGCCGACGTCGTCATCGTCGATGTCGCCCGACACGCGGCGGTCATCGACGCGGTGGTGCGGACCGCCCCGGCGGCGCGCATCATCGCCTTCGGATCCCACGTCGACACCGACGCGCTCGACGACGCGGCCCGCGCGGGTGCCACCCTCGTGCTGCCGCGCTCGCGGTTCCTCGGCGATCCGGCCGCGGCCGTCGCCTCGCTGCTCGCCGGCTGAGGTCGCCTCAGACCAGCGGCCAGGGGACCGAGTGGTACCCCTCGTCCGCGATCGGGAAGTGGCCGCCGTCGAGCACCTCGAGCGTCCGATCGAGCAGCGCCCCCACCTCGTGCGGCACGAGGAGCGCGCCGAGGCGTTTCGCCAACCCTCCGCCCGACGCGAGGTCGGTGCCCACCCGCTCCACGTCGGCGAGGAGGTCGGCGGCGATCGCCTCGCCCCCGAAGTCCCAGATCACCGTGCGCAGCTTCGGGTGCGCGTGGAACGTGAGCCCGTGATCGATGCCGTACACCCGACCGCTACCGGTCTCCTCGAGGCAGTGCCCGCCCTTGCGATCGGTGTTGTTCGCGAGGATGTCGAACACGGCGAAGGACCGGAAATCGTCGAGGTGACGCTCGAGCAGCGTGAAGTAGTGGTCGTCGGGGTCGTGGTCGACGAACCGCTGGACCATGCCGACGCCGTACGGCCCGTCGCGGAGCACGGTGAAGGGCACGATGTCCCAGCCGAGGAAGGCCGACAACTCGTACGCCGCGACCTCGCGCCCGGCCAGCGTCCCGTCGGGGAAGTCCCACAGGGGCCGTTCGCCGCCGACCGGCTTGTAGATCGCGCGCACCTCGACCCCGTCGAGCGCGGCCTGCACGAGCAGGGTGGCGTTCGACGACCACGCCATGCGGCCGAGGACCTCGAGGTCGCCGAGCCGGACGACCTCGTCGCGGACCTCGGGGCTCAGTTCCACCGGGGGCAGATGTGGCCGTCGGGATCCATCGGGAACTCGCACAACGGGCACGGCGGACGGCCCTGACCGACGGCGATGATCGCCGCCTCGGCCATCGCCCGCACCGCCCCGCGCGTCGCGAAGATCCGGAGCACGTGCCCGTCGGGATCGAGCACCTGCTCCTCGCCCGCATCGATCGGCGGGTTCTCGTGCAACTCGATGAGGACGCGGCGGCGATCCGGCAGCCATCCGATGGCCATCGAGAACGCCCGGAAGGCGGGGACGTCCTCGGTCACCGTCGACGGGCGCGTCGGCACGAGCATCTCGTCGGGCTGGGGCGGGACCTCGTCGGCGAGCCGGGTGAGGAAGGCCTGGAGTTCATCGGCGAGCGTCGCGACCTGCTGCTTCTCGACGAGCACCGTGATGCGGTCACCGTCCTCGGTCTCGGCCTGCACGAGGAACGTGCGCTGCCCGGGTGCACCGACCGCACCGGCCGCGAGCCACTCCGGATCCTCGAACTCGATGACCCCGCCCATCAACCGGCGTCCTCGGGCGTCGGCGGGACGAGTTCGCCGAGGGACCCGGTCTCGTTCGCCTTGACGAGCGCCGCCCCGAACGTACCGATCTCGAACACCGTCACCGAGGCGGGCGACACGACGACCCGCTGGAACAGGTCGAGGTGCATCCCGGTGTAGTGCGCGATGGCGGCCTTGATCGGGTCGGCGTGGGACACGACGACCACGTGCTCCCCCGGGTGCGCCGCGATGACCCCGTCGAGCGCCGCGACCATGCGGGCCTGCATCTCGGCGATGCTCTCGCCGTTCGGGAACCGGGCACGAGACGGTGCCGCCTGGACCACCTTCCAGAGGTCGGTCTTCGCGAGGTCGGCGATCGCCCCACCGGTCCAGTCGCCGTACTCCGCCTCGATGACACCGTCGAGCGTGACCACGGGCAGTCCGTGCTTCGCCGCGATCGCCGCCGCGGTCTGCTGGGTGCGCTCGATCGGACTCGCGTAGACGGCGTCCACCCGGACCGGCGGAGCGAGCCGATCGGCCGTCGCCGCAGCCTGACGACGGCCCTCGTCCGAGAGGTCGATACCGGGCTTGCGACCCGAGAGGAGCGGACCGGTCTGCGCGGTCACCGCGTGCCGGACCAGGACGAGACGCGTCGGGCGCGGGTGCGGGTCCGGGCTCGCCTTCGCGTCGTCGCCGGTCGGATCACTCACGTCCCCGATGGTACCGGTCCTCCCCGGCGACCCCGGAGGCGTAGCGTGCGCCGGGTGAACGACCGACCGATCTCCCTCAACCCGCAGGGCCCGCCCGAGACCGTGCTCGAGCCGGAGCCGGCCGACGCGTCCCGCGCGCTCGAGCACGCGCTCGCCGCTCCCCCGGCGAACCGTCGTGACCTCGTGGCCGACGTCGTCGCGCAGTGGCCCCGGAACCTCGAGGCCTGGGCCACGCTCGGCGACCTCGCCCGCGACGACGTCGAGGCCTACGCGTGCTACCGGGTCGGCTACCACCGGGGGCTCGACCGCCTCCGACAGTCGGGCTGGCGCGGTTCGGGGTGGGTCCGTTGGCGCGAGCCGACCAACCGGGGCTTCCTGCGCGCGCTCGACGGCCTGCGTCGCAGCGCCGGCACGATCGGCGAGCGGGACGAGGAGCAGCGGTGCGCCGAGTTCCTCCTGCAACTCGACCCGGAGTGGGCCCGCCGGACGCCCTGACGCACGGTCGGAGGGCCTCCGCGACCGGTGTAGCCTGCGGCGCCACGTTCGAGGCTTTGCGAGGAGTCAGCACCGACATGAAGCGCGCACTGGTCACCGGCATCACCGGTCAGGACGGCCGCCACCTCGCCGATCTCCTGACCGCGCAGGGTTACCAGGTATTCGGACTGATCCGGGGCCAGGCGAACCCGAAGGCCGAGATGATCCTCGACGAGAACCCGGCCCTCGAGCTCGTCGACGGCGACCTGCGCGACCTGTCCTCGCTCATCGCCGCGGTCGAGCAGGTCCAGCCGGACGAGGTCTACAACCTCGGCGCGATCTCGTTCGTGCAGCTGTCGTTCAAGCAGGCCGAACTCACCGCCGAGATCACGGGCCTCGGCGTGCTGCGGATGATCGAGGCGGTGCGGATCGTCGGCGGCACCGACAACAACCCGATCCGCTTCTACCAGGCCTCGTCGTCCGAGATGTTCGGCAAGGTGCGGGAGACCCCGCAGCGCGAGATCACGCCCTTCCACCCGCGTTCGCCGTACGGCGTCGCGAAGGTGTTCGGCCACTACACGACGCTCAACTACCGCGAGGCCTACGGCATCCACGCGAGCAGCGGCATCCTCTTCAACCACGAGGGCCCGCGCCGCGGCCTCGAGTTCGTGACCCGCAAGATCACGAACTCGCTCGCCCGCATCAAGCTCGGTCTGCAGGACGAGATCAGCCTCGGCAACCTCGATGCCGCCCGCGACTGGGGGTACGCCGGCGACTACGTCGAGGCGATGTGGATGATGCTCCAGCAGGACGAGCCGGACGACTACGTGATCGCCACCGGCGAGACCCACACGATCCGGGAGTTCCTCGACGTCGCGTTCCGCATCGCGGGCTACGACTCGTGGGAGCCGTTCGTGAAGCACGACATCCGCTTCGACCGCCCGGCCGAGGTCGACCTCCTCATGGGCGACGCCTCGAAGGCGAAGGAGAAGCTGGGCTGGACCCCGAAGGTGTCCTTCGAGGAACTCGTGCGCATGATGTACGAGTCGGATCTCGCCATCGAGACGGCGAAGATGGAGCAGGGCCGCCGCTAGCGACCCCGACCGGTGGCCCCACCGGTCCCGCGCCGAGCCCGGCTCAGACGATCGTCGCAGCGGCGCCGCGCAGCGCCGCCTCGGCCTCCTCGACCATCCGCACCACGAGCTCACCCGCCGGGACGAGCGCGTCGATGCCCCCGACCGCCTGCCCCGCCGGGAAGCACTCCCGATCGGGATCGACGCCGTCGGTGGTCTCGTTCGCACCGAGGTGGAGGTACCCGCCCTCGATGGCCGCGAGGAGCTGCTCCGGGAAGGGCTTGAGCTCCTCGGGGTGCTGCTCGAAATGGGTCGACATCTCGTTGCGGACGACGCGCATCGGCTTGCCGCTGAACGCCTTGGAGATGACGGTGTCGTCCTCGCGGGAGCGCAGGAGCGCGTCCTTGAACCCGACCCCGGTGTTCGCCTCGGGGGTCGCGATGAACCGGGTGCCCACCCACACGCCGTCCGCACCGAGCGTGAGCGCCGCGGCGAGCCCGCGACCGTCGCTGATGCCGCCGGCCGCCACGACCGGGACGCGGTCACCGACCGCCTCCACCACCTGGGCCACGAGCGGCAGGGTCGCGATCTGACCGGTGTGCCCGCCCGCCTCGGTGCCCTGCGCCACGACGATGTCGCACCCGGCCTCGACGGCGGCGAGCGCGTGGCGGACCTTGCCGCACATCGACAGCACGAGCACGTTGCGGTCGTGGCACATCTCGATGACGTCGTGCGGGATGCCGAGGCCCGCCGCGAACACGGTCGCACCCTCGTCGATGAGCAGCGCGACGTCCTCCATGAGGCGTTGCGGCAGTGCGGTGAGCAGGTCGACGCCGAACGGCTTGTCGGTGAGGGCGCGCGCGGCGCGCATCTCGGCCCGGAGCTCCTCCGCGGGCAGGGTCGACGCACCGAAGCATCCGTAGCCCCCGGCCTCGGAGACCGCGGCCACGAGCCGGTGGTACGAGACGCCACCCATACCGGCGAGCATCACGGGGTGCTCGACGTCGAGGATCTCGGTGAGACGGGTGCGCAGCATCGGTTCGCTCCTGGATCGGCCGGCCCGATGGGGCTCGGGGACGAGACGGTAACCTCTCGCCCGTGACCGAGGCACAGCCGCTCGTCGGCGTCATCATGGGGAGCGACTCCGACCTGCCGGTGATGCAGGGCGCGGTCGACATCCTCGAGGAGTTCGGGATCGCGCACGAGGTGCGCATCGTCTCCGCCCACCGCACCCCCGACGTCATGTGGGACTACGCGAAGCAGGCCGCCGACCGGGGCCTGCGGGTCATCATCGCCGGGGCCGGCGGGGCGGCCCATCTGCCCGGCATGACGGCCTCGATGACCCCGTTGCCCGTGATCGGTGTGCCGGTGCCGCTCCAGCAGCTCGACGGGCTCGACTCACTGCTCTCGATCGTGCAGATGCCCGCGGGCATCCCGGTCGCCGCGGTCGCCGTCGGCAACGCCCGCAACGCGGGCCTGCTCGCGGTGCGCATCCTCGGCTCCTCGGACCTCGACCTGCAGCGCCGCATGGAGATGTACCAGGACGGTCTCGCCGCGATGGTCAAGGAGAAGGACGCCCGTCTCCAGGACGGGCGCTGACCCCACCCGCTACTCGTACGAGATCGCGTCGAGGATGTCGATCTTCGCCGCACGCCGCGCGGGCAGAATCGCCGCGACGACCCCGGCGAACGCTGCGAACACCATGATGACGATCAGTTCGCGCGCCGGGGCCCGGAACGTCGAGAGGCCCTGATCGGCCAGCGAGTGCACGAGGGACCACCCGAGGAACCCGGCGATCACCATGCCGAGCAGGGTGCCGAGCAGGGCGATGATCACCGCCTCCCAGCGGATCACCGAGCGCAGTTGCCGCTTGGTCATGCCCACCGCCCGCAGCAGTCCGAGTTCACTCGTGCGTTCGATGATCGACAGACCGAGCGTGTTCGCGATGCCGATGAGGGCGATGATCACCGCGAGCGCGAGGAGTGCGTAGATGAGGTTGAGCACCTGATCGACCTGCGCGGTCTGGGACGCCTTGAACTCCTCCTGGTCCTGAAGTTCGGCGTTCGGGTAGTCGCGCAGGACCCGTTCGATCCGTGCGGTGACCATGCGCCGGTCCGCGTCGGGATCGACCTTGATGTACACCTGGCTGTCGAGCCGCTCGGTGTAGTGGAGGTCGTACGCCTCGATGGAGATGAGGAAGTCGAACAGGCCGGCCCGCTGCCCCGCGCCGTAGGTGGCGGCGATGGTGAGGTCGGCCGGGCCCTTCGGGAATCGGATGGCGAGGCTCTGGCCCACCCGCCAACCCTCGTCCCGCATCTTCTCGGTCGACACCGCGATCTGCGTCGGGCCGAGTCGTTCGAGATCCCCCCGACGCGGCTCGATGTCGAAGAGCGTGGTCGCGGTGGCCGGATCCGCCGCGCCGAGGAAGGTCGCCCGGCCCTCGATGTCGGCGCCGGCGAACCGGATCCCGCTCGCCGCCTCCACGCCGCGCACGTCGGCGACCTCGCGGGCGAGCGCCGGGCTGAAGCCACCGAGACCCGGCGGACCCTGCCCCTTGGTGCGGATCACGTAGTCGGACCGGAAGGCCTGGTCGATCGACGACGCGAACGACGCCTTGATGGACGACGCGAAGATCGTGATGAAGCCGACGAGTGCCACACCGATCATGAGGGCCGCCGCGGTCGACGCGGTACGGCGGGGGTTGCGAGCCGCGTTCTCCCGGGCGAGCGTGCCCACCGTGCCGCGCAACCGCGGCAGCGGCCAGGCGATGAGACGGCTGACCGGTCGGGCGATCACCGGCAGCAGCACGGCGATCCCGAGGAAGATGAGGAACGCGCCGAAGCCGACCGCCTCCACCCCGCCGCCGCCGAAGAGTCCGATCAGGAGCGCGACCACGCCGAGTCCCGTGACGAGCAGACCCATGATCGTGCGGACGACGAGTCGCTTCACCGTGCTGGTGGTCGCGGCCCGGAGGGCCTCGATCGGAGCGATCCGCGCCGCGCGCCGAGCCGGCAGCAGGGCCGAGATCACCGTGATGCCCGTCCCGAGGCCGAGGCCGACGACGACCGTCCGGGGCAGGATCTGCGTCGCTCCGTTCGGGATGTCGATGCCGACCGCACCCAACAGAGCCTTGAGCCCGATCGCGAGCCCCACGCCGGCGAGCAGACCGGCGAGGGAGGCGAGGAGGCCCACGACCACCGCCTCCACGAGCACCGAGACCGTGATCTGGCGCCGACTCGCGCCCATCGCCCGCAGCAGGCCGATCTCGCGCGTTCGCTGGGCGACGATGATCGAGAACGTGTTGAAGATGATGAACGAGCCGACGAACAGCGCGATGAGCGCGAAGGCCAGCAGCGCCACGTTGAAGAACTGGAGTTGCTGGGCGAACGCGTCCTGGTTCTCCTTCGTGAGGCGCTCACCCGTGATCACCTGCACCGACGGGTCGGCCAACCCGGCGGCGATGCGGTCGACCAACTCGCGCTGGGAGACCCCGTCCTCCCCGGCGACCTGGATGCCGTCGTAGCGGCCGACCGCGCCGCTCAGGAACTGCGCCGTCGGGGTGGTGAAGAGCGCAGCGGTCGCGCCCGCCGCCGAGTCGGCGCTCCCGAAGGTGGCGATCCCCGAGACCCGGAAGGTGGCCGGGGCCTGCTGGGAGAGGATCGACACGGTGTCACCGACCGCCACCCGACCGGAGATCGCGCTCGCGCGGTCGATCACGACCTCGTCGTTGTCGCGCGGCCCACGACCCTCGACGAGCCGCCACGCCGTGAGCGAACCCGGGTTCCAGATGAGCCCGAGCGTGGGGGCGCCACCCATCGGGTTCCCGATGGTCTTCCCGTCGGAGCCGACCACCTGCGCGTAGAACTGCAGGACCCCGTCGGCCTCCCGAACCCCGTCGATCCCCCGGACCTCCTCGAGCAGCGCCGCGTCGACCCGGTCCCGCTGCTCGCCGAAGGCCGTATCGATGACGTCACGCGAGCGGACGTAGGCGTCGGTGCCCTGGGTGACCGACGTGACGAGATCGTCGAAGATCACCTTGATCGTGTCCGTGAGCACGAGCGTGCCGGCCATGAACGCCACGCCGAGCGTGACGGCGATCGCCGTCAGCAGGAAGCGGATCTTGTGACCGAGCAGGCCCTTGAGCGTGACCTTCCACATGGAGCGGTCAGTCCCCCAGGGTCTTCATGCGGTCGAACACCGTCGCGGCGGTCGGGTCGACGAGTTCGTCCACGATGCGACCGTCGGCGAGGAACACCACCCGGTCCGCGTAGGCGGCCGCGCTCGCGTCGTGGGTCACCATGATGATCGTCTGGCCGTGATCGTCGACCGCGCTGCGCATGAACGACAGCACCTCGGTGCCACTGCGCGAGTCGAGGTTCCCCGTCGGCTCGTCGGCGAACACGATGTCGGGTCGGGCCAGGAGGGCCCGGGCCACGGCCACCCGTTGCTGCTGGCCCCCGGAGAGCTGGTTCGGGCGGTTGCGCAGCCGGTCCGCGAGCCCCACGGTGCGCACGACGGTGTCGAGCCACTCGGGATCCGGCTTGTGCCCGGCGAGGGCGAGGGGCAGGGTCATGTTCTCGAGCGCGTCGAGCGTCGGGACGAGGTTGTACGCCTGGAAGACGAAGCCGAGGCGCTCGCGCCGCACGATCGTGAGCTGCTTCTCGGAGAGGGTGCTGAGGTCGACGTCCCCGATGAACACCTGACCGCTCGTCACGGTGTCGAGCCCGGCAAGCACGTGCAGCAGCGTGGACTTGCCCGAGCCCGACGGCCCCATGATGGCGGTGAAGGCGCCGCGGCCGAACTCGACGTCGATCGCATCGAGGGCCCGGACCTCGGCGTCGCCGGTGCCGTAGATCTTCGACGCGGCGACGGCGCGCGCCGCGGCCGTGGTGGTCAGGGTCGTCACGGGGGAACTCCTGGTCGGGGGTGGGCCGAGTCTACGGCTCGGCCGTCCCGGGCCCCGGGTCGCCGACGGCGCGCACGTCGGGTACCGCCGGGGTGCCCCGACGGGCCGCCCACAGGAAGCCGAGCGCGGCGAGGACGAAGCACACGATCGCCACCCATGCGTTGAGACGCAACGGTCCGATCCGATTCGCAGGATCCGTGCGCATGTTCTCGAACACGAACCGACCCGCCGTGTAGAGCATCACGTACAGCGCGAACAACTGGCCCTTCATGAGCCGCACCCGCCGCTCGACCACGAGGAGCGTGGCGAAGATCGCGAGGCACCAGAGCGACTCGTAGAGGAACGTCGGCTGGAAGGTGGAGTACTGCGCGTACTCCGCCGGGCGTTTCGCCGGATCGATCTCGACCGCCCACGGCAGGGTGCTCGGACGACCGAAGAGTTCCTGGTTGGCCCAGTTGCCCCACCGACCGATCGCCTGTGCGAGCACGAGGGCCGGCGCGATCGAGTCGATGAGATCACCGACGTCGAGGTGGCGGCGCCGTGCGAGCACGATCGCCACGATCCCGCCACCCATGACCGCGCCCCAGATGCCGAGTCCGCCCTCCCAGATCTTGAACGCGTCGAGCCAGCGCCCGCGGAACAGCTGGACGTCGGTGATGACGTGGTAGAGCCGGGCGCCGACGACGCCCCCGAGGACGATCCACAGCACCATCGCGGCGAACGACTCGCCGTCGTGACCGCGCCGCACCCACCGACGCTCGGCGACCCACGCGGCGACGAGCACCCCGACCGCGATGATGAGCCCGTAGAGGTGGAGCGGCAACGGCCCGACCTCGACCACACCCCGGGCGGGACTCGGGATCGACGCGAGGACGGCCACGACCGGCATCGTAGGGGCCGACGACGCCCGGGCGTCGGTCGCTAGCATCGCCCCGCATGGACATCACGATCCTGCTGTACGAACGGTTCACGGCGCTCGACGCGATCGGGCCGTACGAGGTGCTCAGCCGCATCCCCGGGGCCACCGTCACCTTCGTCGCCCGCCAGCGCGGCGTGGTGCGCACCGACGTCGGTTCGCTCGGCGTCGAGGTGGCGACGTCCATCCGCGAGGTCGACCGCACCGACCTCCTCCTCGTGCCCGGCGGTCCGGGTGAAATCGAGGAGCGGGCCGTCACCGAGACCATCGAGTGGGTGCGGGCGATCGACGCCACCACCACCTGGACGACCTCGGTGTGCACGGGCGCGCTCGTGCTCGCGCAGGCGGGCCTGCTCACCGGGCGGCCGGCGACCACGCACTGGGGCGCGCTGCACGTGCTCGGTCGGCTCGGCGCCGTCCCGGTCGAGGAGCGCTACGTGCGGTCGGACAAGTACTGGACCGCGGCCGGCGTGTCGGCGGGCATCGACATGGCGCTCGCCCTCACCGCCAGCATCACGAACGACGACCTCGCGCAGATGGTGCAACTCGGCATCGAGTACGACCCCGCCCCGCCCTTCACCGGCGGATCGACCCGATCTGCGCCCGAGCACATCCGGACCGCCCTCGAACCGGCTCTGCGCTACGCCGACTGACGCTTCCGGCGACCCTGCATGCGCTGGGCGATGAGGTCCCGTCGCGCCTTCACGTCCGCGTAGGTGAGCGTGTCGATCTCATCGGCGATGCCCATCGCCCCGCGCACCGACCCCATGTCGATCTCGAAACGGTGCTCGGGGTCGAGGCCGAGTTCGGCGGCGAGGCGAGCGCCGTGGTGCTCCTGGAAGTACATGAACACGTGCATGATCTCGGCGAGGATGTCGAGGTCCGGGGCGAGCGTCACGGTCGCGCCGTCGAGGAACACCATGTTCTTCACGAACAGCATGAGCTGCTTCGGCGCTCGTGCGCCGTAGCCGAGCAGCTTCTTGGTGAGGTCGCGCAACTCTGCGGTGAGCTCGTCGGCCGACATCTTCGTCGGGTCCTTCACCGGGCCCTCGAGCTCGAGATCCGCGATCACCGCGTCGATGTCGGTGTCCTTCGGGAACGCTCCGAGGTCGCGGAGCGCCTCGAGTTGGCTGCGGACGTCGCCGCCCGCGCCGCCGAGCAGGAGGCGGAGGAACGCCAGCCGCTGGGAGTCGTCGAGGCGACCGGTGATCCCGAAGTCGAGGAGCGCCGTCCGACCGTCCGGGAGCACGAAGAGGTTGCCGCCGTGCAGGTCACCGTGGAACACGCCGTAGAGCAGCGCGCCCTCGAGGAACGAGATGAGGCCGGCGCGCAGCAGCGCCGCCGTGTCGATGCCGGCGGCTCGCATCCCCTCGACGTCGTCGAAGGAGAATCCGGAGAGGCGCTCCATCACCATGACGCGGCGCGTGACGAGGGTCGGGTGGGGTCGGGGCACGATGATCGCCCGCTGATCCGTCCGGGCGAGGATCGCCGCGATATCAAGCATGTTCGACGCCTCGAGCCGGAAGTCGAGCTCCTCGAGGATCGTCTCGGCGAAGAGTTCGACGAGGGCCGGCGGGTTCGCCAGCGCGGCGACCGGGATCCGGCCGACGAAGAACGGCGCGAGCCAGGACAGCGCGGTGATGTCCTCGCGCACGAGGGCGGCGACCCGGGGCCGCTGCACCTTCACGACGACCTCCTCGCCGGTGTGCAGCCGGGCCGCGTGCACCTGCGCGATCGAGGCCGCCGCCAGCGGGGTCGGGTCGAAGTGGGCGAAGACCGTCGAGAGCGGACGACCGAGGTCGGCCTCGATGACCGCCCGGACGTCGTCGAAGGTCTCCGGCGCCACCCGATCACGGAGCAGCCGGAACTGGGCGACCAGCTCCTCCGGGAACAGGCCCTCGCCGCCCGAGATGATCTGGCCGAGCTTGATGAAGGTGGAGCCGAGGCGTTCGAAGGCGCGGCGCAGGCCCTCGGAGAGCGCAGCCCTCGAGCGGGCGCTCCGGCGGTCGCGCAGGTACCAGCGGAGCAGCACCCCACCGATGGCGCCGACGATCCGGAACAGTCGCGCGACCGGTGGGATCCGGGGGCGGGCGAGCGCTCGCGGGATCTCCCGGCGGACCTCGGCCCGCAGACGCGGGACCTCATCGAGCCAGGGCATGGCCGTCGGGTCCACCGACCACGGACCGACGTCGCTGAACGCGCCGAGTTCGAAGTCGGGTGCCGTCGTCATGCGGGGCACGGTACGGGTGCGACCTCGGGACGGACGAAGCGGCCGGACGCGAGGAGGGGCGCTCGGCCGGTGCCGGGCGCCCCTCCATCGCCGTCCTCGTCGTGGTCGCGATTCAGCCGTAGGCCTTGCAGCCCCAACCGGACAGCCCGAACTCGTCGTGGACGCGCTCGGCGACGACGATCTGCTGCTCCCGGGTCGCCATGCCGGCGTTCGGCGCGAACTGCCGGCCGCCGAAGGCGTTCCAGGTGCCGTTGTAGAAGCCGACGCCGCCGGAGAACCGCGGTCCCCGCATCCGCCAGTTGCCGCCGGTCTCGCACTCGGCGATGCCGTCCCAGTCGACGCCGGTGCGCCCGGCCGTCGCGAGCAGGGCCGCCTCGGCCCGCCCACGTTCCCAAGCCGCCTGCTCGGCGTCGAGGCGAGCGGCCGCGGCATCGATGACGGCCTGGGCGATCTCGGCGTCGCGCCACGCCTTGGCTGTGGCCTCGGCCTTGGTGAGCCGGTCGGCGCGGAAGCCGGACGGGGGGAGCACCCGCTCGCTGCGGGGTGCCATGAGGGCCGCCGCCGTGGCCGTGCCGAGGAGGCCGACCACGAGCAGCCCGGAGACTGCGACCGCCGAGGCGCCACGGCGGTGGGGGGCCGGGAGGCGCAGGCCGTGGAGACGGCTGGCGATCGACCGGCGGGCGCTGCGCCGCGGGGCGTGCGCCGAGGTGGAACGGGGGGAAGTCGGTGCAGCGGCGATCGGCCGCACCTCATGCGGGTGATCGAGTCGGGACTCGATCGCCTGCTCGGGGCTCTGACCGTCGAGCACCTCGGGGCTGTCCCCGAGAACCTCGCCGGCATCGCTCGGAACGAAGCGGACGTTCATGATCGGTGGTCTCTCCTCCTGGGGCGACGCCCGTCGGCGCCTCCGGTTCCTCCCTCGGCCCGGACGCGCGTCGAGCAGATCCGGTTCGGGGAAGGGGGGCGCCCGCCGCCGCCCGGCGGATGCCGGGGGTCGCTCACGCCCGAGGGGACCATAACGACGACCTGGGACGATCCGCCTGTCGGATTCCAGTATCTGCCAGCACGGTTCGGGACGTTCAGCCCTGTGGACAACTCGGGAGGGCGCGGCCCCGTGCGGGTCTGCGGCGATGATCGACCGGACCCCGGCGACGAACGGAAGTGACGTGGGTCACACAGGATCGAGGCCCGCGAACCGCTCGGAACGGACGCCGGGCGGCGCCGGCCGGATCAGTGCCGCGGGCCCCGGGCGCGGGCGTCGACGACTCCCATCGGGCAGACGAAGAGCCCGGTCAGGGTGCGCTCCGCGTGCTCGAGGCGCCAGGTGAGCATCCGCTGCGCGTAGTCGAGGACCCGGCTCGCGCAGGCGGGGTCGTCGACCCGGTTCACCATCTCGTGCGGGTCCTCGTCGAGGTCGAAGAACAGCGGTGGCAGTCCGGCGAAGTGCACGTACTTGCCGTGGGCGTCACGGATCACCGCCATGCCGCTGCGGTCGAACGGGATGCCGAGCAGGCGCTCCGGGGTCCGCCCGACGGGGTCACGGAAGTCCCACTCGAAGAAGACCGCGTCCCGCCACTCCACCGGGGTCCGTCCCTCGAGCAGGTCGAGCAGCGATCGGCCGGCGCACTGCGCCGGGACCCGGAGCCCGAGCCACTCGAGGATCGTCGGCATGACGTCGACGTTCTCCGTGAGCGCCGCCATCCGCTCCCCCCGGGTCGGATCGGCCTCGGGTCGCGGGTCGCGCACGATGCACGGGATCCGGTACGAACCGTCGTAGAAGCCGAGCTTCTGGGTGAGGTGGTGGTCGCCGAGTTCGTCACCGTGATCGGAGGTCACGATCACGAGGGTCCGGGACCAGTCGTCCCGGGCCCGCAGGGCATCGAGCAGGCGCCCGACCTGCGCGTCGACCTCGGCGAGCATGCCGTAGTAGGTCGCCCGCAGCGTGCGGACGGCCGCCTCGCCCTCCGGTGCGCGCACCCAGTCCATGGCGAGCGCGCCGGCGACGATGGGGCTCACGGCCATCTCGGCCTCGATCGTCGGCTGCGTGTGGGGCAGGGGAACGTCGGCCGGGTCGACGAGCGTGTTGTACGGCTCCGGCGCGACGTACGGCGGGTGCGGCCGCAGGTAGGTCGCGTGCACGAACCACGGGGCGTCACCGACCTCGGCGAGGTACCCGAGCACCTCACCCGTGAGGAACGCAGCCTCCGAGTGCTCGGCGCGATAGGCGGCCGGGCTGCAGGGCGAGTCGTCGACCGGTCGGTGCGCCTCGACGTCGTCCGGCACGTCGTACCCGAGTTCCTGCAGCCACGCCCGCCAGGGCGCGCCGTGCTCGGGCATGTCGACGACCGCGCGGTACCCGGGGAGCACCCCCTCGTAGGACCGCAACCGCGGGTCGTCCGCCGGGAGGGTGCGCGGGTCCGGGCTCGTGTCCGTGTAACCGAACAGCACCGGGTCGTACCCGTGTCCCCGCACCTCGCGGGCGAGGTTCGTGAACCGATCGTCGAGCGGGGTGCCGTTGAGGACCGAGCGGTGGGTCATCGCGTACAGCCCCGTGTGCAACGACGCCCGGCTCGGTCCGCACGGGACCGCCTGCGCGAAGTGCTGTGTGAGGAGCACGCCCTCGGCCGCGAGCCGGTCGAGGTTCGGCGTGCGCACCGCCGGGTGCCCGAGCGCGCTCAGGCACTCGGCCCGCCACTGATCGAGCGTGATGAGCAGGACGTTCGCGGCGGGCGTCGGCACGCCGTGAGGCTAACCCCGCGGCGCGCGCCGATCCCCGGAGGTCACCCTGCGGGTTCGATGAGCCCGTAGTGCCCGTCGTAACGCCAGTACACGACGTTGCCCCGCCCGCTGTCGGCGTTGACGAAGAACACGAACGGCACGTCCTCGCCGTCGAGGAGTTCCTCGGCCGCCTCCACCGTGATGGTCGGCACGGGGACGGGCCGCACCTCGACCTCGGCCACGGTGTCGGGCGCGGCGGCCGAGCCGTCCGACTCGAGGAGCGCATAGTGGCCGTCGAGCCGCCAGACGACGGCGTCGGCCCCCGTGCGCTCGTCACGGAACAGGAAGAAGTCGTGGTCGAGCGACTCGAGGTCGAACACCGCCTCGTCGATCGTCTGCTGCGCGACCGTGAACGACTTGTGGCGGATGATCTCCCGCTCCTCGACCGGCCGCACGAAGTGCCGGGGCCGCTCGGCCGGCACCGAGCCGTGCCGCCACTCCCCCGGGCCGTCGTCCCGATGGCGCATGACGAGCGCGCGCCGACGACTCTCGGACTCGTCGATCCGCCGCCGGAGCCGGTCGTCGAGGAGGTCGATCGCCTCGAGCATGGCGTCCCCGCCGACGTGGGCCCGGATCGCCTCGCCGTCCCGGTCGATCGTCGCCTCGGCGATGAACGGTCGGTCCCGCGCCGGGTCCGGCTCGTGCGTGAGGTGGACGACGGCCCGCCGGGCCGGGGTCGCGCCGTGGCGCAGGGTCTTGTCGATCTTGCGGCGGGCGTACTCGATCGCATCGGCATCGACGCGACCCTTCGTGACGACGGTGACGTCGATGTCGACGGTCGGCTCCATGCGGTCTCCCCTGTTCGACGGCGGACACTCGGACGGGCCGACCCGGCGTGGGGCCCGCGCGACCGTGCTCCGAGTGTGGACCGGTCCTCTCCCACGCGACAAGGGGCCGAAGTCCCCCATCGCGGGACCCGGCCGATCCCGCACGGCGCGCCACCGACGGGCCCCGGACGCGACGGGCGCCGTCACCCCGGAGGGCGACGGCGCCGACGTCGACGGACGGATCCGGTGGATCAGCCGAGGAGCTTGGCCTTCTGGGCGTCGAACTCGGCCTGGGTGATGACACCCTTGTCCTTGAGGCCGGCGAGGCGCTCGAGCTCCTCCGCCGCGCCGCCACCGGACGCCTGGCGGATGTAGTCCTTCATCGCCGCGTCCTGGGCCTTGGCCGCCTCGATGTTGTGCTGGGCCATCTTGCCGCCGCGGGCGATGAGGTAGATCAGCACCCCGAAGAGCGGCAGGAAGATCACGAAGACGATCCAGAGCGCCTTCGCCACCCCGCCCATGTCGTGGCTGCGGAAGATGTCCATCGCCACGGAGATGAACAGCCAGATCCAGATGAAGAAGCAGGTGAACCAGAGCATCGCGAACACGACCTCACCGACCTGCCATGCGCCGAGCGTCATACGGCCTCGCCTTTCGTCAGACAACCTTCAGGAGCTCTGAGCCTGCCACGCGGAGCCCGCCGGCGTGGGGAGGGTTCGATACGTCCCGGTACGCGCACCGGGGCGTTCCGACCCGACCGCGTCGCCACCCTCGTGCCCGCGCGCTCGAGCGACGGACCGAGCCCGGACGCGACGAGCGGCCCCGGGTCGGGTCCGGGGCCGCTCGTCCGTGCCGTCGGGTCGGGCTACCAGGCGAGGGCGGCCTGGTTCTTCACCACTGCGCCGGCAGGCTTCAGCACGCCGTTGGCGTCGTAGAGCCCGAAGGTCATCTCCGCCGCGTTGGTGGCGGACTGGCCGTCCTTGATGGTGTGGAAGAACGCCACCTGGATCGGGGTACCTGCGGTGCGCATCTGGGAGATGCCGGTCAGGTAGTCCCGGTACATCTGCTCCTGGCTGGCGAGCGTGTACGCCGAACCGTTGTACAGGTTGGTGCCGTTGCCCGAGGGTGCCCCGAGCTCGGTGAGCCACACACCCCGGTCGTAGCCGCGGGCCTTGGCCACCGCGTACACGTCCTGCGTGGCGAGGAAGGCGTTCCAGTCCCGACGGGTCGGGTAGGCGCAGCGGAGCGGCGAGTCGCAGTTGTAGGCGTAGCCGTGGTGGGCGATGGCCGAGCCCTGCTTCATCCGACCGTCGGAGTTGGCGAGGGTCTTGTCCATGAGCTCCTGGGGCAGGCGGGGCGAGGACTCCGGGGACCAGCCCGAGTTCATCACCGGGATCGTGGTCGACTTGGCCCGGATCGCCGCCACCGTGGCGTCGAAGTACCGGGCCTGCGAGACACCGGTGGTGTCGGGCGAACCCGTGCCGTTGTAGTTGTAGAACGGCATGTGGTTCCACTCGTTGCCGACCTCGATGGCGTCGACACCCTTGTCCACCCACGAAGCGCAGTAGGTGGCGAAGCTGGCCACGTCGGTCGTGGTGCCGCTGTAGGTGTGTCCACCCTTCTGGCAGGCCTGGAGCACCTTGAGGCCCTTGGAGTGGGCGTAGGTGATGAGGTTCTGGTCGAAGCCCCAGCCGGACTCGACCGACATGCGGATCCACTTCACACCGAGCGCCGCGGTCTTGTCGATGTACTCCGGCGTGAGCACCATCATCGACACGCCCATGTGGTCGCCCCACGTGCCCGTGGTGGTCGGCGGGGTCGTGGTCGTCGTGGTGGCGGGCGGGGCCGTGGTGGTCGTGGTGGCCGGCGGGGCCGTCGTCGTGGTGGTGACGACCGTCGAACCCGCGCTCGAGTTGGCGACCGTCACGTTGATGGCCGGCGAGCGGTAGGAGCGGCCCTTGGCGCCGGTGGCGGTCGCCGCGATCTGGTGGGAGCCGTTGGCGACCCGGGTCGAGTCCCAGGCCAGCGACCACCCGGCGGCCGTGCGGGTCGCGTTCCCGAGGCTCACCCCGTCGACCTCGAAAGTCACGCTGGCCGGGGCCCAGGTCCCGTAGGTGCCCTCGCCCCCGTCGCTGACGAGGGTGACGGCGCCGCTCACGGTGGCGCCCATCGCGGGGCTCGTGACCTTGACGCTCGGGCCGCTGCGCGCCGCACCGGCGGAGAGGGCCGGGGCGGCGATCGCGGCGACGGTGGCGACGGCGAGGGTGGTGCGGATGATGTGCTTGCGAGCGAGGCGCATGGCGATCGCCTTCTTCCTGGTAGTCGTTGCGGACACCAGGGGTTTCGACGGATCGGCCCCACCGCCTCGAGCGTGCGGGGGCGAGTTGATGCGGCGTTGTGCGAAGGCGCGTGCGTCGACACGCGGCTGGGACCGACGTCCCGGGACCTAGGTCCCGCGGTGCGCCGGATCGGGTCGGACGAGCGGGTCGGAGGGCCCAAGGCGCGATCGGCCTGGTCGGGTCCGCCGCGCGAGGTCGCGGGCGTCAGCGGTCGGCGGCGACCCGGAAGCCGAGGTTCCCGACGCTCGCGTCGGGGGTGTTCGCGCCGCGAGCGTCCACGCGGTACCGACGGCAGTACGACGCGTGGCACAGGTAGGAACCACCGCGCATGACGCGGCGCTCACCGACCGCCGGACCCGTCGGGTCCCGTCGATCGGCCGCGGTGTAGGCGTCGCGGTCGAACCAGTCCGCGCACCACTCCCACACGTTGCCGGTCATCTCGTGGAGTCCGAACCCGTTCGGTGGGTACGACCCGACGGGTGCGGGACCGGTCCAGCCGTCGGCCCCGAGGTCGCGGACCGGGAAGTCGCCCTGGAAGACGTTCATCCGATGCTCGCCGTCGGGTTCGAGGTCGTCCCCCCACGGGAAGGCGCAGCCGTCGAGGCCGCCGCGGGCGGCGTACTCCCACTCGGCCTCGGTCGGCAGCCGGTAGCCGCCCCAGTCGCAGTAGGCCGCGGCGTCCGCCCAGGACACGTGGACGACCGGGGACCCGCCCCGACCCGCGAGGTCCGACTGCGGGCCGTCCGGCGTGCGCCAGGTCGCGCCGAACACCTGCCGCCACCACTCGGAGCCGACGACCCCGCGCGTGTCGGGGAACTCGTCGGGCAGGTGCCCGGCGAAGACGAACGACCACCCGAACCGTTCGGCGTCGGTGACGTGGCCGGTCGCGCCGACGAACACCGCGAACTCGTCGTTCGTGACCGTGCCGCGCCCGAGGCGGAACGGCGAGAGCTCGACCTCGTGCGCCGGACCCTCCCCGTCGGCCGGGTAGCCGTCGCCGCGGGGGTTGCCCATCCGGAACGATCCACCCTCGAGGGCGACGAGCGCGGGGCGGACCGAGGAGTCGGACGTGGACCGTGCGCCGTCGATCCGGGCGTCCACGGGGCGCGGGGACCCGGGGGCCTCCGACCCCGCGTCACGATCGGGTCCGCAGCACGCAGTGCTCATGGGCCGAGACTCTGCCACCCACGGACACCGTGCGGCGCCGTCGGGGACACTAGGTTCGTCACTGTCCGGCGGACGACGAGACGAGGCGGGATGCTGGTGCTGCGCAAGACGGTGACGGTGATCGGCGTGGTGGCGATGGGCCTCGTGCCGTTGGCGTGCTCCTCGAGCGACGACGACGGCGGGTCGGGCACGACGACCACCACGCAGTGCCCGTTCTCGGGCACCACGGAGCCGACCGAGACCCCGGGGGGTGCGTCCACCGTCGTCGCCACCCTCCAGGGCGTGGTCCCGCAGGCGAGCGGGTGCATCGACACGATCCGCTTCAACTTCACCCCGGCGACCCCGAGCGCCACCGTCGAGTACGCCTCCGGGCCGTTCACGAACACCGAGGGCCAGCCGATCACCATCGAGGGCACGCCGCTCGTGGTCACGTTCACCGGCGCGACGCTCGGCGATCCGAACGACCCGCAGGCCTACACGGGGAACAACGTCATCATCCCGAAGGCGCTCAACCACGTGCTGCAGGCCACCGTGCAGACGAACACCGCCGGCGACATGGCCTGGGTCCTCGACCTCGACTCGAAGCGCCCGTACACGGTCAGTTCGAGCGCGAACCCCGCGTACTTCGTCATCTCGATCGGCTGAGCACCGACCCGCGCTCCGCAGCGCCGTCGATGGTCCCGGGCGGTCCCCCGGGAGCCCGGGTAGGTTCCTCGCCGTGACGGGGGCGGGCGCGCCAGCGCGGTTGACGGTCGACGAGGTCCGGGTCGAGTTCGGCGGCATCGTGGCCCTCGCCAACCTCTCCTTCACGGTCGAGGCCGGACAGATCTGTGCCCTCATCGGGCCGAACGGTGCCGGCAAGACCACGCTCTTCAACTGCGTGAGCCGGCTCTACGAACCGACGGCCGGGAGGATCCGGTTCGGCGACACCGACCTCCTGGGCGAACCCGCTCACCGGATCGCGACGCACGGCATCACGCGCACGTTCCAGAACCTCGCGCTCTTCCCGGCGCTCACCGTCCTCGAGAACGTCATGCTCGGCGCGCACGCCACGCGCGAGCGGGAGCGGGCCCGGCGCGGGCAGGCGCTCGAGATGCTCGACCGCCTCGGCCTGGCCGATCTCGCACCCCACCATGCCGCCGGACTCCCGTACGGGACCCTCAAGCGCGTCGAACTCGCGCGAGCGCTCGCGGCGCGGCCGAGGATGCTCATGCTCGACGAGCCCGCGGCCGGTCTGACCCACTCGGAGGTCGACGAGCTCGCCGAGCTCATCCGGGTGCTCCACGCCGAACTCGAGATGTCGGTGCTGCTCGTCGAGCACCACATGCAGATGGTCATGGCCATCTCCGAGAAGATCGTCGTGCTCGACTTCGGTTCGAAGATCGCCGAGGGGACGCCGACCGACATCAGCGGCGACGCCCGGGTCATCGAGGCCTACCTCGGCCACCCCGACGATCAGGAGGGCGCGTGAGCCTGCTCGAGGTGCGTGCGCTGCGCGCCCGGTACGGACCGGTCGAGGTCCTGCGCGGCATCGACTTCGTGGTCGAGGACGGTGAGGTCGTCGTCATCCTCGGGGCGAACGGGTCGGGCAAGACGACCACGTTGCGGGCCCTGAGCGGGATGGTCGAGACCTCGGGTGAGGTCGACTTCGACGGGCGCTCCATCGCCGGGGCCCGCCCCGAGCAGGTGGCGCGCGCGGGCATCGCCCACGTCCCGCAGGGTCGGGGGACCATCACCGACCTCACGGTCGAGGAGAACCTCCGCCTCGGCGCCTACACCCGCAAGGACGAGGAGGTCGCGGCCGACATCGAGCGCTGGTACAGCGTGTTCCCGCGCCTCGCCGAACGGCGGCAGCAGCAGGCCGGCGGCATGAGCGGCGGGGAGCAGCAGATGCTCGCCATCGCCCGAGCGATGATGGCGCGTCCCCGCCTCGTGCTCCTCGACGAGCCCTCCCTCGGCCTCGCCCCGATCATCACCCAGGGCCTGTTCCGGACCCTCGGCGAAATGAACCGCGACCTCGGCACCTCGATGCTCGTGGTCGAGCAGAACGCGACGCTCGCGTTGGCGATCGCCGACCGGGGCTACGTGCTCGAGACCGGCGAGATCGTGGTCACGGGCACCGCCGCCGACCTCGCCGGCAACGACGACGTCCGCAAGGCGTACCTGGGCATCTGATGACCGTCTTCCTGAGTCAGATCATGAACGGGATCCAGAACGGCGTGATCTACGCGTCGCTCGGGCTCGCCATCGTGCTCATCTTCCGCACCACGGGCATCCTCAACTTCGCCCAGGGCGAGATGGCGCTGTTCTCGACCTACATCACGTGGGAACTCACCCGGCTCGGCCTGCCGGTCTGGCTGGCCATCATCGTGTCGATGACGATCGCGTTCATCGGTGGTGCGCTCATCGAGCGCATCGTCATCCGGCCGTTCGAGTCATCCTCCCCGCTCGTGCTCGTGATCGTGACGATCGGCCTGTTCCTCACGTTCAACGCGCTCGCCCAACTCCTCTTCGGCGTCGAGGCCAAGGCGCTGCCGCGCGCCTACCCCGACCGCAACTGGCTCATCGGTGGCGTGAGCCTCCGATCCGACACGCTCGTCCTCATCGGCGTGCTCGCCGTCGAGTGCCTGCTGCTCTGGGCCCTGCTCCAGCGCACGAAGATCGGCCTCGCCCTCCGTTCCGTCGCGTCGAACGCCGAGTCCGCCCGGCTCCTCGGCGTGTCCGCCGCGACGATGCTCATGCTCGGCTGGGGTCTCGCAGCGGCACTCGGGTGCCTCGCCGGCGCGCTCGTCGTCCCGACGACCAGCGGGCTGACCGCCGGCTCGATGCAAGGCATCCTCGTGTTCGCATTCGCCGGCGTCGCACTCGGCGGGTTCGACAGCCCGATCGGCGCGGTGGTCGGCGGCCTCATCATCGGGATCGTCGACGCGCTGACCCGCCAGTACATCCCGGCGCTCACCGGCATCGAGATCATCGTGCCGTTCGGCCTCATCCTCGTCGTGCTGCTCATCCGACCCCAGGGGCTCTTCGGGCACGTCAAGGTGGAGCGCGTCTGATGGCCGATCGCGGGCACCGGCAGCGTCTGATCATCGGCTCGGTGATCGGGGTCGCGATCCTCGGGTACCTGCTCTGGTTCCCGCAGCAGCAGGCGCCGGCCGACGTCCGCCTCTGGACGACGGCGCTCTACTTCGGGATCGCAGCCATGGGTCTCAACCTGCTGACCGGGTACAACGGGCAGGTCTCGATCGGCCACGGCGCGTTCTTCGGGATCGGCGCGTACACGACCGCGATCCTCGTGAGCGACCACGGGTGGTCCCTCGTCGCCACGATCCCCGTCGCCGCCGCCCTCGCCTTCGTGGTCGGGGTGGCCGTCGGCGTCCCGGCGCTGCGCGTCAAGGGCCTGTACCTCGCGCTCGTGACGCTCGGGCTCGCCGTCGTGTTCCCGGACCTCACGAAGAAGTTCGTCCGGGGCGTCGGCGGCACGAACCTCGTCCGGGTGCCGTCGGCCTCCCTGCAGCCCCCGGCCTGGGTCCCCGGCGGCCTCGCGTCCGACCAGTGGGGCTTCTACCTCGCCCTGACCGTCTCGCTGCTGCTCCTGCTCGGCGTGTGGCTCCTCGTGCGCGGACGGTTCGGGCGCGCGCTCATCGCCGTGCGCGACCACGAGGCCGCCGCCACGACGGTCGGCGTCAACCTCGCCCGCACGAAGGTCCTGGCGTTCGCCCTGAGCGCGCTGTACGCCGGCGTGGCCGGCTCGCTCTCTGTGCAGGTGACCGGCATCGCGAACGCGGAGAAGATCGGCACCTTCAACCTGTCCATCCTGTTCCTCGTCGCCGTGGTGATCGGCGGGACCGCAACCGTCGTCGGCCCGCTCATCGGCGGCTTCCTCGTCGTGATGATCCAGGAGTGGACGACGGACTTCGTGGCCGATCCGCCCGTCCTGGCCGATTTCCTCAGCGGGAAAGAGGTGCTGTCCCCCGCTATCTTCGGCGTGCTGCTCATCGTCCTGATGTACTTCCTGCCGGACGGGATCGTCGGCGGCTTCCGGCGCCTGCTCCGCCGGTTCGTCACGCGCCGCCGCGATCCGACCGGACCCGAGCCCCTCACCGCACCCGTCCCCACCTGATCCCTCCACCACCCACGAAAGGAAGCACCATGCCGCGAACCACCACCGGCCGCTCCGGCCGGCTCCTCACGATCACAGCGCTGTTCGCCGTCCTCGCGCTCGTCCTCGCCGCGTGCGGCGGGGGCCGCAGCGACGACAACGGCGGGGGCGGCGGATCGAGCTCCGGCGCGATCGACACCTCGAAGTGCCCGACCGACCCGAGCAAGGTCACGATCTCGGGCGACACCATCACGCTCGGGACGAGCATTCCGCAGTCGGGCATCTACTCGGCGTTCAAGGAGATCCTCGCCGGGTCGAAGGCCTACATCGACTACATGAACGAGGAGCTCGGCGGCGTCGAGATCGCCGGCAAGAAGTACAAGGTGAACCTCGTCGCGAAGGACGACGCGTACGAGGCGGCGAAGACCGTCGCCAACGTGCAGTCGCTCCTCGACGAGGGTGTCTTCGGTCTGTTCAACGTCGTCGGCACGAAGAACAACCTCGCCATCCGCGACCAGGTGAACGAGGAGTGCGTGCCGAGCCTGCTCGCCGCCACCGGTTCGCCGGCCTGGGGCAACCGTGACTACCCGTGGCTGCTCGGCACCTTCCTCGTCCCGTACCCGGACGAGATGAAGGCTCTCGTCGACTACCTCGAGGCGGAGAAGCCCGAGGCGACCATCGCCGTCCTGCGGGCGAACGACGACTTCGGTGCGGCGTACTCGGAGACCCTCGAGTCCCTCGTGAAGGGCACGAAGCTCAAGGTCGTCAAGGTGGCGCAATACGACCCCGAGACCCCGGACACGAAGTCGCAGGTGACGACCCTCGCGGCCACCAAAGCCGATGTGCTCGTCCTCGGGGCGACCCTGCTCGCCTGCCCGGACGCGCTCAAGAACGTCGCGGCATCCGGTTGGAAGCCGATGACCTACATGTCGGGCACCTGCACCTCGAAGACGCTCATGACGATCGCCGGCGAGGCCGGTGACGGCGTCATCAGCGTCACGCCGCTCATGGACCCGGCGAACCCCGATCTCGTCGAGAACGCCGCGATGAAGCTCTACAAGGAGAAGATCGCGCAGTACGGCGAGTCGACGACCGACCCGACGAACGGCATCGTCGCCTACGGATGGACGGCCGGCGCCGCGCTCCAGCACATCCTGGAGTCGGCCGGGGCCCCCAACCGCCTCGCCGTGATGGAGGCGGCCCGCACGACCACGATGCGGGGCCTCGGGCTCATGCCCGACGGCGCGGAGTTCATCTCGAACATCAAGAACGACTGGTTCCTCGGCGAGGACTTCACGCTGGTCCAGTACTCGCGCTCGGCCGGGTACTTCACGAGCATCAGTGAGCTCCAGGACCTGAACGGCGAGACGGCCTCCTTCACGCCGAAGAACCTCATCGACGGCTGATCCCGGTCACCATCGGTCCGAGAGCACGAGGGCCCCGGGGCGCATCCAGCGCCCCGGGGCCCTCGCCGTTCCGGGGCCGCATGCGGCCCGGCCGGGGCGATGGAGATCCGGCGGGCCGGACCGGTAACGTGCGCCGATCATCGCTGGCGACCGGGGGGCCGAACACCGTGGCAAGGAACCGAGGACGACGGGCAGCTGGAGGCCTCCTCGTCGCGGCCGCCCTCCTCCTGAACGCCTGTGGCGGCTCGGAGTCGACCAGCGTCGTGGTGCGCAGCCCCGAGGACGTGCAGGTGCTCACCCCGAAGCAGGTGAAGCAGTTCAAGGCCCGCGCCGCCAAGGGCCAGCCGATCGGCACCGGGACCGGCGCGAACGGTGAGGTCCCCCAGAACGTCGACGACCGGCCGGTCGAGCAGCGCCTCTTCGAGGCCTACGCGAACTTCTCCTCCTGCCTGACCGCCAACGGCGACAAGGTGCGCGGCAACCTGCTCGACCGATCGAACCCCGCCTTCCAGGATCCGGAGTACGTCGCCATCCTCTCGAAGTGCGCGTCGCGCACCGGGATCATCCAGATCCTCCAGGAGTTCCAGAGCGTGCGCACCAAGCTCTCACCCAAGCAGGTGAAGGAGCGCAACAAGGGCTTCCTCAAGCTCAAGCCCTGCCTCGAGAAGCGGGGCTGGACCGTGGAGACCACGACGAACGAGATCGGCCTCATCACGCCGACCCAGTTCTCGTCCCCCGACGGCACGATCAACAGTCGTGACCTCAACCAGTGCTCGGCCCAGAACGGGCTGTTCAACGACAACTGACCAGGAGCCCCCTCCATGTCGAAGCGTCCCCTCGCCGTCGTCGGCGCCATCACCGTCACGCTCGCGCTGCTCGCCGGGTGCGGCGGGGAGTCGGGCAAGGAGTCGGCCATCACCCCGCAGCCCGTCTCGCGCCAGACGCTGCAGGACATCCTCTCGGTGAACGGCGAGCTCCGCCGCGAGAAGACCCAGACCATCAACGCCCCGACCGACGGGCGGGTGAGCGAGATGAACGTCGACGACGGCCAGGAGGTCAACGTCGGCGACGTCCCGTTCGCGCTCGACGGCCGGGCCGCGGTCGCCGTGCCGGGTGACTTCTCGTTCTTCCGCACGCTCGACGTCGGCTCCGACGGCCCCGACGTGCTCCAGCTGGAGAAGATCCTCTCGGCCGACGGCTTCAGCCCCGGCCGCGTCGACCGCACCTACACCGAGCAGACGCGTTCGGCGCTCGCCCGGTGGCAGGCGAAGTACGGCTACGGCGGCGCGAAGCCCGAGACCGACGAGACGGTCCAGATCGCGATCACCGGCAACAGCGCGGGCTACCGCACCGGCCGACGCGGCTCCGCCGTAGCCACCATCCTCTCGACCGCCACCTCCGTGGCCGCCGACGGCTCGACGCAGGTCGGTCCGATCCCGCCGGCCCGCCGCGGCCGGGTGCAGGCGTCACTCGCGGCCTTCCCCCGCGCGGGTACGCCGGATAAGCCGGTCATCGAGATCGCCACGAGCACCCCGTTCGTGCAGGAGAGCCCGAGCGGGGACACCGCGTGCTGGACGGTGACCGCCGACGTCGCACCCTCCCGGGACACCGTCGTGCCGCTGCAGATCCAGGGCGACGCGAACGGCGCCGACAGCGCCCGCAACGGCGACTACAAGACCCTCGAGGGTGACGTCACCATCCTCGCCGGGCAGACCTCCCAGCAGTTCTGCACCGACATCTTCGACGACCGCATCGTGGAGGACGACGAGGAGATCACCGTCGTCATCCAGGTGCAGTTCGGCAACGACCCGAACTTCGTGGTCGGTCCGACCGACCGCGCCACGGTCACCATCGAGGACGACGACACCGGCACGCCCGTCATCACCATCTCGGCCGACTCGGCCAAGGTGAACGAGGGTCAGGGTGCGACCTTCCGGCTCCGCTCCACCCTCGAGCTCAACCGCGGGCTGGACATCTTCGTCCGCATCGGCGGCTCGATGACGGTCAACGAGGACTACCGGCCGCTGACGCAGGACTACGTCACGCTCGGGGCCGGCCAGACCGAGACCACGTTCACGATCACGCCGCGCACCGACGACAACGTCGAGCCCGACGAGATCCTCACGGCGACGATCGTCTCCGACCCCGACATCGACCCGCAGCCGTACACGATCGGATCCCCGTCCCAGGCCTCCATCACCGTCGAGTCCGGCGACGTGCCCGAGCTCAACCTCTCGGGCGGGGGTTCGGTGCGCGAGGGCGGCACGACCACCTTCACGATCACGGCGACCCAGCCGATGGTCGAGGACACCACCATCAACTTCCAGGTTGGCGGTTCGGCGACCCCGGGTCAGGACTACCAGGTGCTGTCCGGCATCGTGATCATGCGGGCCGGGACCTCGAGCGTCACCATCCCGATGCGCACGTTCTCGGACGACGTCATCTTCTTCCCGTCCGACATGATCGTCGCGAACTGGCCCGCTCGGGTCGGGACCGTCGCGGTGGACGCCGGGGAGTTCGTCCTGCAGGGTTCGCCGGTGCTCGACCTCACCGAGCCCGCCATCAGCGTGAAGCTCAAGCTCTCCGGCACCGAGCGGGCGAAGATCGAACTCGGCATGGAGGCCCAGATCCAGCTCGAGGCCGGCGGCACGCAGTACCCCGGCATCATCACCGCCCTCGACGACTCCGCGACCGTCGGATCGGACAAGTCCGAGGTGTACGAGGGCATCGTGTCGGCCACCGGCGAGCTGCCGAACGTCGACGGCGCGAGCGTGAGCATCGACATCACGCTGGCCGAGCGCAAGGACGTCCTCGCCGTCCCGATCGCCGCCGTGCTGAAGTCCGGGTCCGGCAACTTCGTGCGCATCGTGAACGACGAGGGCCGACTCAAGCGGATCGAGGTCGAGCTCGGCCTCGCCCAGGACGAGTACGTCGAGATCACCAAGGGCCTCAAGGGCGACGAGCTCGTCGTGGTCTCCGTCACGAGCGCGGCCCAGTGACCGACCCGGACCTGAGAGCCCCGGAGGGCACCGAGCCCTTCCTCGAGCTCACCGACGTCTCGCGCGTCTACGGCGACGAGGTCAAGGTCTACGCGCTCCGTGAGGTCTCCCTGCGCATCATGCCGGGCGACTTCATGGCCATCGTCGGCCCGTCGGGTTCCGGGAAGTCCACGATGCTCGGCCTCCTCGGGTGCCTCGACCTCCCCTCGTCGGGTTCGATCCGCATCGCGGGCGAGGAGATCACCACCCTCGATGACACGAGCCGGACCCGACTGCGCGGCCGCACCATCGGATTCGTCTTCCAGCAGTTCCACCTCATCGGGCACCTCAGCGCCCTCCAGAACGTCGAGACCGCCCTGCTGTACCGCGGCATGAAGCCGAACGAACGGCACGACAAGGCCATGGAGGCGCTCGAGCGCGTCGGGCTCGGTCAGCGCTGGGACCACCGGCCCGTGCAGCTCTCCGGTGGCGAGCAGCAACGGGTGGCGCTCGCCCGTTCTCTGGTCACCGACCCCATCATCGTGCTCGCCGACGAGCCGACGGGCGCGCTCGACTCCAAGAACGCCGAGAACGTGATGCAGATCTTCGAGTCGCTGCGCTCCCCGGAACGGGCCGTCGTGCTCGTCACCCACGACCTCGGCGTCGCCGACCGGGCCGACCGCAGGATCTCGATGCACGACGGCGAGATCGTCGGCGACGACCGGAAGGTGCGCGCGTGATCTCCCGCAACTTCCGGGACCTCGTCAGCGTCGCCGTGGGCGGCCTGCTCGCTCGGAAGGTCCGCACGCTCCTGCTGCTCATGGGTCCCGTCATCGGCGTGGCCGCGATCGTCGCCGCCGTGGGCCTCACGGATTCCGCCAAGGGTGACCTCAAGCGCAAGGTCGCCCAACTCGGGACGAACCTCATCACCGCGACCGCCGCGTCCTCCTTCGGGTCCGAGAAGCCGAAGCTCCCGGTCGACGCGACCCGACGTGCGGAGCAGGTCCAGACGGTCGAGAAGGTGTCCGCCGTCGTCCAGCTCACCGACATCACCGTGAGCCCCTACGAGAAGGCGCGCCGCAAGTACGAGACCACCCCGATCCCGGTCCTCGCCGCCGACACGCGTCTCCCGTTCGTCCTCGAGGTCGACATGGTGAGCGGGCGCTGGATCAGCGGCGCCGACGCCGACGTCAAGGCGCGGGCGGTCGTGATCGGGTCGGGCCTCGCCGACGAGATCGGGTACCTCCCCGGCGAGAACCGGACGGTCGACCTCGCCGGCAAGCCCTACGGCGTGATCGGCGTCCTCGGGAAGGTCGAACTCGACCCCACCCTCGACAACGCGGCGTTCATCCCGTTCTCGGCGGCGGACCGCGACTTCGTCAAGGAGGACATCCAGCCGACGAAGCTCTACGTCCGGTCGGCCGACGGCGCCGAGCAGGCGACCGCGGACACGCTGCGCACCGCCATCTCGCTCGGCGGTCCCGACGAGGTCGGCACCGAGATCCAGGCGGAGGCGCTGCAGCTCGCCGCCCAGTCGGACAAGCAGCTGCAACTCATCGTCGCGTCGATGGGGCTGCTCGCGATCATCGTCGGCGGCATCGGCATCGCCAACGTGATGTCGATCTCCGTCATCCAGCGGTCCACCGAGATCGGCATCCGCCGGGCCCTCGGCCACACCCGGCGCACGATCGCCCAGCAGTTCCTCCTCGAGGCGATGGTGGTCGGCTTCCTCGGCGGGATCCTCGGGGTGCTCGTCGGGGCGCTCGCGATCCTCGTGGGCGTCTGGCTGTCGGGCTGGGTCTTCGTGCTGCAGCGCTGGATCCCGCCGGCCGGCATCGTCCTCGCCATGGTCGTCTCGGTGCTCGCCGGGCTCTACCCGGCTCGACGTGCGGCCAAGCTCGAGCCGCTCGAGACCCTTCGGCTCGGGTGACCGACACCCCGACCCCCCACCGTCCCCCGGCGGCCGCCCCGACCGCTCGTCACATCCGCGCCCTCGACGGCGTGCGCGGCGCCGCCGTCATCGCCGTCCTCCTGTTCCACGGCGGGATGCTGCGGGGCGGGTACCTCGGCGTCGACCTCTTCTTCGTCCTCTCCGGCTTCCTCATCACCTCCCTGCTGCTCGCCGAGGGCTCGAGCACCGGGCGGATCGCCCTCGGTCCGTTCTGGGCCCGCCGCGCCCGACGCCTGCTCCCCGCACTGTTCCTCATGCTCGCCGTGGTCGCGATCTACGCGGCATTCATCGCCGAGCCGAACGAACTCGCACGCATCCGCGGCGACTTCCTCGCGACCCTCGGGTACGTCGCCAACTGGCGCTTCGTGCTCGGCGGGTTCGACTACTGGACGCTGTTCACCTCGCCGTCACCGCTCGCGCACACGTGGAGCCTCGCGATCGAGGAGCAGTTCTACGTGTTCTGGCCGCTCATCGTGGTCGGTCTCGGCCTGCTCGTCGGACGCCGGGCCGGCGCGTGGGCCCGCACCGTCCTCGTGGTCTGCGGCGTGCTCGTCGCCGCCTCGGCGGCCCTCGCGCTGTGGTTCTGGTTCACGTCCGAGGCCACGGTGCGCATCTACTACGGCACCGACACCCGGGCCGCGGCCATCCTCATGGGTGCGGCGCTCGCCGCCTGGCTCATCTGGCGCGGGCCGATCCGTCGGGACGGTGCCCGCCTCGCACTCGAGGCGACGGCCGTCGTCGCACTCGCCGTCCTCGCCGTGTGCTGGTGGCGGCTCGAGGATCAGGGCCTCTACGCCGGCGGCCTCCTGCTGTGCGGCGTGTGCGCCACCGCGGTGATCGCCGCCGCGGCCCACCCGAACCCGGGCCCGGTGGCCCGTGCGTTCTCGTGGCGACCGCTCGTCGGGGCCGGGCTCGTGTCCTACGGGCTGTACCTCTGGCACTGGCCCGTCTACGTGCTCCTCGACCCGCGTCGCACCGGGCTCGACGGGTGGCCGCTGCTCGCGCTCCGCATCTCGGTGACGACCGCCATCGCGCTCGCGTCGTACCACCTCGTCGAGCAGCCGATCCGGCAGCGCCGCTGGTCGACCGGCACCCTCCGATGGCTCACGCCCGTGAGCGCGGCGGTGCTCGTGGCCCTCGCGTTCGGGTCGACCATGCGGGCCGCGCCCGATCGCCGCATCGCGCGGGTCGACGCCTCCTCCGCCCGGGCCGCAGCGGCGCGGGCCGCGCAACGCGAAGGGACGACCCGCCTCATGGTCGTCGGTAACTCGATCGGGTGGTTCCTCGGCGACGAGGGCTTCGAACCACGTGACGCCGAGGCCGCCACGACCACCCTGAACGCCGCCTTCCCCGCCTGTCACTTCCCCACCGTCGACCTCGAGCGCGGGGCCGAGCTCGGTGCCGGTCACGCTGCGGTCGACTGCACCGTCCACTGGAACCGGGCCGTGCGCGAGTTCCGACCGGACACCGTCCTGTTCCTGCTCAGCGACGCGGGGTCGATCGCCGGGAACCGTGGGGCCGGCTGGTTCACGCCGTGCGATCCCACCTACCGCCGCTGGACCCGCGACGGGCTCGAGGAGGCACGCGCGACCCTCACGGGCACCGGCGCGCGCCTCGTCGTCACGACCGCTCCGCTCTCCCTGTCGTCGTACGCGGCCGGAGCGATCGACCAGAGCGGGTGCCAGAACGCGACGATCCGTCGGTACGCCGCGGCCGACCCCGGCGTCGGGCTCGTGGACCTCGAGCGGTTCATCTGCCGTCGTGGCCCGACCCGCTGCCTGACCCGCATGGACGGCGTGCTGCTCCGACCCGACGGCCTGCACTACCGCGACGAGAGCGCGCGCCTCGTCGCCCGGTGGCTCACCCGCGAGCTGGGTCGCATCGGCGCGCTCGGACCGATCGAACCCGCTGGCGCGTCCGGGGCGACCGGCGCCGCCGGCCCGACCGGTCGCTGAACCCCCCACCCGACACCGGGGCGTTCCCCTAGCCTGCGCCCATGACCGCGACCGCCGACCGTCGCACGATCCACGGGGTGTGCCACCACGACTGTCCCGACTCGTGCGGCTGGGTGGTGACCGTCGAGGGTGGCGTCGCCGTGTCGTTGCGCGGCGATCCCGACCACCCGTACAGCCGCGGCGAACTGTGCCCGAAGGTCAACCGGTTCCTCGACCGCGTGCACAGCCCCGATCGGCTCCTCACCCCGCTGCGGCGCACCGGCCCGAAGGGGTCGGGCGAGTTCGCACCGATCACCTGGGACGACGCGCTCGACGAGATCGCCACGAACCTGCGCCGGGTCATCGACGAGCACGGGCCCGACGCCGTGGTCCCGTTCAGCGGGGCCGGCAACCAGAGCCTCCTCGCCATGCTCGCCCCCTATCGCCTCTGGAACGCGCTCGGCGTCTCACAGTTGCAGGGCGCGCTCTGCGGCGCGGTCGCCGGGGCCGGGGTCGAGGTCACGAACGGGACGAAGCTCGCCCTCGATCCGCTCGAGCTCGAGCACTCGCGCCTCGTCATCATCTGGGGCTCGAACACCCGACTCACGAACCGTCACCTCTGGCCCACGATCGAGACCGCACGCACGCAGGGCGCACGGATCATCGTCATCGATCCGATCCGCACCACCACGGCCGAGGCCGCGGACGAGTTCGTGCAACCCCTGCCGGGCACCGACGTCGCGCTCATGCTGGCGATGATGCACGTCATCATCCGGGACGGCCTCCACGACGCCGAGTGGGTCGCGGCCCACACCCACGGGTTCGACGAACTGCGCCGGCACGTCGATACCGCCACCCCCGCATGGGCCGGGGCGATCTGCGGACTCGAACCGACGGTGATCGAGGACCTGGCCCGCGAGTACGCGACGACCCGACCGGCCGCCATCCGCACGCTCATCGGCGCCGAGCACCACGAGCACGGTGGCATGTTCTTCCGCACGCTCGCCTGCCTCCCCGCGCTCGTGGGCGCCTGGCGCGAGCGGGGCGGCGGGTTCGCGCGCAGCGTCGGGTCGTGGACGGGTCGCGTCGTCGACGACGACGCACTCACGGCCTCGCACCTGCGCACCCGACCCGGTCGTGTGCTCGACGAGGTGCGCCTCGGGACCTGGTTGGCCGACCCGACGCTCGACCCGCCGATCCACGCCCTCGTCGTCTGGAACACGAACCCGATGGTGAGCGTGCCGAACGTCGAGGGCGTACGGCGCGGCCTCGCGCGCGACGACCTGTTCACCGTCGTCCACGAGCAGTTCCTCACCGACACCGCCCGGTACGCGGACATCGTGCTGCCCGCCACCACCCAGATCGAGCAGATCGACGTGAACCCACCGTGGGGGCACCTGTACCTGACCTGGAACGAACCGGCGATCGCGCCGGTCGGCGGGTCGGTCAGCGACACCGAACTCATGCGGCGTCTCGCCGCGGCGCTCGGCCTCGACGATCCGGCCCTGCGGGCCGACGACCTCACGATCCTGCGCGACGCGCTCCCCACCGTGGACCTCGACCGGCTGCGGACCGAGCGGGTGCTGCGGGTGCCCTACCCGGAGGACGGGCGCCCGTTCGGTGACGGGACCTTCCCCACCGCCACCGGTCGGGTCGAGTTCGTGTCGAGCGCGGCCGTCGCCCTCGGCCAGCCCGCGCTGCCCACGTACCTCGGTGACGAGGAGGCGCGCGAGGCGGGCGACCGCTGGTCGTTCCGCCTGCTCACGCCGAAGCACCACACCCGGTTCCTCAACTCCTCCTACTCGCACCTCCCGAACCACGGCGGCCGCGAGGGCGGTCCGTTCCTCGAGTGCTGCGCGACCGACGCCGCGGCGCTCGGGGTCGGCGAGGGTGCGACGGTGCGCGTCCGCAACGACCGGGGTGCGGTGGTGCTGCCGGTCCGGATCAGCGAGCGGCTCCGACCCGGCGTCGTCGCGATCCCCTGGGGCTGGTGGGCGGAGGCCTCGGGCGGCACCGTCGTGAACGTGCTCACGAACAGCCGCCTCACCGACTGGGGCGGCGGCGTCGCCTACTCCGACACGCGGGTGGCGGTCGAGCCCGTCTGAGCGGGCCCGCGCCTCGGTCGGCGTGGCACGATCCCCCGATGCGCATCGCCACGGTGAACGTGAACGGACTGCGGGCCGCGGCCCGCAAGGGTCTCCACGACTGGGTGGCGGCGTGCGCGCCCGACATCGTGACGCTCCAGGAGGTGCGGGCCCCCGACGAGATGGTCGCCGACCTCATGGGCGAGGGCTGGCACGTCGTGCACGCGGAGAGCAGCGCGAAGGGCCGGGCCGGCGTGGCCGTGGCCAGCCGACTCCCCATCACCCGCACCCACGACGGCCGCGGCACCGGGGAGTTCACCGGCAACGGTCGGTGGGTCGAGGCCGACATCCGGACCGGCAGGCGCAAGCGACTCACCGTCATCTCCGCGTACGCCCACACCGGCGACGAGGAGTCGCCGGCGAAGATGGCCGAGAAGTTGGCGTGGTTCGAGGCCGCCACCGCACGGCTCACCGAACTCCGCGACGAGGGCGGGCACGTGCTCCTCACCGGCGACCTCAACGTCGCCCACCGGGAGGCCGACCTCAAGAACTGGAAGGGCAACCTGAAGTCGGCCGGCTTCCTCCCCGAGGAGCGCGCGTACTTCGACCGCTGGTTCGACGACCTCGGCTGGGTCGACGTCGTACGGGCCGCCCACCCCGACCGGGACGGCCCCTACTCGTGGTGGTCGTTCCGTGGGAAGGCGTTCGACAACGACGCGGGCTGGCGCATCGACTACCAGATCGCCACCCCCGCACTGGCGAAGCTGGCGACCGCCGCGTGGGTCGACCGGTCCCCGTCGTACGCCGAACGCTGGTCCGACCACGCACCCGTCGTCGTCGACTACGGGATCTGACGCGCCACCGCCCCGGCTCAGAACCCGGGGCGGATCGGTTGAGCGCGCTCGGAGGGATTCGAACCCCCAACCTTTTGATCCGTAGTCAAATGCTCTATCCGTTGAGCTACGAGCGCAGGTGGTGCGGAGCCCGAGTGTAGAGGACCCCGCCCGGGGTGGCCCATCCGGGTCCGGCGCTCAGCCGGCCGCCCGATCGGAGCCGTGCGGCGTCGACCCGGTCGGCACCCGTCCGTCGCTCACGCCCCCCGCCGGCGATCGGATCCCGGTCACCGGTGAGCACCTCGACGAGTTCGATCTGTCCGGCCACCCCCCACCTTCGCGTCGATGCCCGACAGCCGGTTGCGCACGGTGCCCGGGGCGTCGTGGAGACGCCGCGCGATCGTCGCCACCCGGTGGCCGGTGGCGAGGAGTTCCAGAATCTCGCGTTCGCACGCGTCGAGCGAGCATCGATCGACGAGATGCTGGACGCGCGCGTCGAGTCGCGGTTGATCCTCGATCGCGCCGGCCCGGCCCGTCGGCACCACGAGGACGAGTTCGACCCGCGCCACCACCCCCTCCGCTTCGAGGAGCGGGATACCCGTCAACTCGACCACGAGCACCCGTCCGTCGGCGCGCCGGAAGGCGCGCGTGCCGGTCACGATCTCACGACGGTCGAACAACCCGCGCCGGACGACTGCGCGGCGCCGTGAGCGGCACCGCGAAGAGCTCGGTGATCGATCGGCCGACGACGGCCTACGTGCTCGCCATCGCCGTGATCGCCACGTGCGTCGGTGCGCTCCTCGCCCTCACGCTCACCGCCTGATCCCATCGCTCGCACGGCGGGCGGGCCGCACGGCGTCTACGATCCCCCTCGACACGATCAGCGCTCGAGGGACAGCCATGCAGCGCACACTCGGCACCACCATCGTCACCATCCTGTTCTCGATCCTCGCGGCGTCCCCCGCCCACGCGGCGAGCGGCGTTCCTCCCGTCCGGTACGTGAACGCGAACGCCTGGGCCCCGTTGGAGTTCACCGCCTGCGGCTTCGAGGAGCGGGGCGGCATGGTCGCCTTCTCCCGGGAACGCACCGACGCCGTCGCGAGCGAGTGGGCCTTCTCCTCGAGCTCGTGCCTCACCCGTTCCGACGGCTGCCCGAAGAGGTTCGCCGTCTGCTACCAGGAATCCGGGACCATCGCACTGGTCACACCCGACGGCGAGATCTTCGGCACGTTCACCGGGATCGGCGACGCCGGCTACACGTTCAGCTGGGACGTTCGATTCACGGGCGGCACGGGGACCTGGCAGGGTGCGCGCGGGCGCGCGTCGGTCGACGGTGGCCGCGTGTTCGGCGGGACGATCACGAGCAGTTCCCAGTGGACCTTCATCGGACTCCGGGCCTGACGCACCGGGCCCGCCGCGCACCCTCGCTAGGGTGACGACGTGACCACCGAGTTCCTTCCTCGCCGGACCTCGGTCCGCACGACAGCCCGCCGGACCACGGACCGCCCACCCGCGACCGGGGCACCCCGATGACGAACCCGCACGTCTACATCCACGAGTTCATCGACATCATCGGGCACAACCGGGCCCGCTACATGCAGCACATGACGGCGAACTGGTGCCCGGTGGCGCGGGAGGAGCGCAACCAGCTGTGCTTCGGCGTGTGGGCCACCGTGGGGGCCACGGGGCGCTGGCCCGAGGTCGTGAACCTCTGGGAGATCAGCGACTGGGACGGCCTCGCCGCCGACTTCGAGCACGAACTCGTCGGCTCGGGGGCTCAGGACCCCGCGCTCGTCGAGTGGTGGGCGGCGGCCGCATCGTTGCGGCGCGGGGGCGTCGACCGGATCCTGGTGCCCGAACCGTGGAGCCGGTCCATCGAGCAGCACACGGCGCACGGCACGCGGGGCACGGTCTACGCGCACGAGGTCGTGACCACCGCACCGGGCGAGGTGCAGCGCTACCTCGACGCGCTGCACGACGAGGGCCTCGCCGCCCACGCCGAACTCGGGCTCACCCCGATCGGCGCGTTCCACACGGCGATGCGGGCCCGCGACGAGGCGATCGTCATCTGGGCGATCCCGGACTGGCCCACCTGGGCCGCCCTCGAGCGGGTGTGGGACGACGACCGCGCCCGCTGGCCATGGCGGTCCCGCGGCCTCGCGTTCGGTGCACGCACCGAGCGCACGCTGCTCGTGGATGCGCCCCTCAGTCCGCTGCGCACCGGGCGCCAACCGCAGGTCGAGGACCGGCGTCCGCTCGACGAGTTCTGAGGTGGGCCGAGTCGTCATCACCCGGCGCCTGCCCGCGGGTGGACTCACCCCGCTCCTCGACGCCGGCCACGAGGTGGTCACGAACGACGACGACCGGGTGTTCGGTACCACCGACCTCGTCGAGGCCGCGCGCACGTCCGATGCGATCGTCTGCCTGCTCACCGACCGGATCGACGCCGAGGTGCTCGAGGCCGGAGCTGCGGGCGGTCGCCTCCGGGTCGTCGCCAACGCCGCCGTCGGGTACGACAACATCGACGTGACCACCGCGGCACGACTCGGCATCGTGGTGACGAACACGCCGGATGTGCTCACCGAGACCACTGCGGACACCACCTGGCTCCTCATCCTCGCGGCCCGTCGGCTCGCCACCGGGGCCGAGGCCGACCTGCGCGCCGGCCGCTGGGCGGGCTGGGGTTTCGAGGACCACCTCGCCCTCGACGTCCACGGTGCCCGCCTCGGACTCGTCGGGTACGGGCGCATCGGGCGCGCCGTCGCCCGTCGGGCCGTGGCGTTCGGTATGGACGTCGTCCACCACACCCGCCACGACACCGGCGCACCGGGCTGGACGGCCGACCTCGACGCTCTGCTCGCCACGGCCGACGTCGTGAGCCTCCACGTGCCCCTCACCGACACGACGCGCCACCTCATCGACCGCGATCGACTCGCCCGACTCAAGGGGTCGGCCACGCTCGTGAACACGACCCGCGGCCCGGTGGTCGACGAGGCCGCCCTCGCCGAGGCCCTCCACGCCGGGCGGCTCTTCTCCGCCGGGCTCGACGTCTACGAACACGAGCCGGTCGTGCACCCCGACCTGCTCACCGCGCCGCGCACGGTCCTGCTCCCCCACATCGGTTCGGCGACCGTCGGCACCCGCACCGCCATGGCCCACCTCGCCGCCACGAACGCGGCGGCGGTCCTCGCCGGCGGACCTCCGCCGAACCGCGTCACGTCGTAGTCCGACGCGACGACGGCCCCCTCGCGGGGGCCGTCTCGATGGCGGAGGGAGAGGGATTTGAACCCTCGAGGGGGCTTTGCACCCCCTACTCGCTTAGCAGGCGAGCACTTTCGGCCACTCAGTCATCCCTCCGAGAGCGCCCGAGTGTACCCGGCGTCGGGACCGGGTCCACCGGCCGGGCGGCCGTGCCGATCAGTCGTCGGCGCCCTGGTCGCGCAGGTGTCCGCCGACGTGGCCGATGACGAGTCGCCGCACCGGTGAGCCACCCGGAGCACCCGGTGTCTCGTCGAGCGCGCAGTAGATCCGGAGCAGTTGCTTCCCGCCGCTCATCCGCAGGTGCGGTCCGAGCACGACCTGGCGACCGTCGACCTCGCGCAGGTAGTCGGCCGCGAACTTCTGCTTCGCCGTGTCGGACACGCCGCCGGCCCAGTCGAGGCCGAGTCCGCGCGCCGTCGCGGTGAAACTCCCAGTGAGTGCACCGGACGCCCACTCGCTCGCGAGGAACTCGAGCCTCGTGAACGCGGTCCACACCTCGTTCGTCCGGTCGTACTGCCACCGGCGCGCCGACTCGATCGCCTCGGGGAGGATCCGCAGGTGGGGCAACTCCCGGGCGCGCTGGACGACGGCGACGAGCGGTTCGGCCGGCGGCGGTGCGTCGGTGACCTCGCCCGCGTGGGCCCGAGCGATCCAGCGGTCGCGCATCGTGTCGAAGTCCCGCTGCACCCGGTCGCGGTCCGCCTCCACCCGCGCGAGGTGCTCGCGCACCCGCTGCAGTTCGCCGAGCGCCTCCTCGAGGAGTTCCTCCTCGACCGCGTCCGCGGGCGCGGCGGCCACCACGGGCTCGGGCACCGGTTCGGGCGCGACGGGTACGGCGGGCGCGACCACCGGCGGCGCAGCGACGGGCGGCTCCGCGACGGGAGGTTCGACAGCGAGCGGTTCCTCGACCCGGGCCGCACGTTCGGCCCGCCGACGCTCGATCGTGCGACGGACCTCGGCCGCCTCGAGTCGGGCGACCAGCGGCGGATCCGGCACCCGGAGCGCACCCGCGGTGAACACGGCGTCGACGACCGCACCGATGAACGAGGGCTGGGGCCGCCCGTCGTGGCGCACCACGTCGGTGACCTGCCACGCCCGATTGCGCGCCGCGTCGATCGAACGGAACCGGGGCCAGTAGAGCCGCGCCCCGCCGCGTGGCACGGCGTGCACGGCCCCGACCTCCCGGTTGAACGCGTCCGTCGACGCGCCGCCCTGCAGCAGGTGCACGTGGGCGAGGCCGGCGACCCGGAAGGCGACGGTCGTGGCGACGGGCGCGGTGCGTCCGTCGCCCGCGTCCGAGATCACGAGCACCGGCAGGTGCCGCAGCGACGTGAGGAACGCGTCGAGCGCGAGCGCGTCGTCGGCGGCGGTGGGCTTCGGGCCGATCGAGAGCCGGGCCATCGCGTCCTCGAACGCGATCGCCCCGATGAGTTCGGTGACGATGCCGGGCGGCGTGCGCGGGTTGTCGACGGGCGGGGTCAGGGTCGGATCGATCGACCCGATCGCCTCCCGCACCACGACCCACCCACGCTCGTCCTCGACGCCGATGATCGCCTCGGTGCGCAGCCGCAGCGCCGGGTCCGGGTGCGGACGCTCCCAGAGGATGACCGTGGCCGCGTCATCGCTCTTGTCGTCGTGGAGCCGTCGGATCCGGACCCGGTGGTCGGGCGCGGGCGCCCAGTCCGTGAGGTCGTCGTCGGTCCAGTCGTCACTCCCCGCGTACTGCTCGAAGAGGCGACGGGCGATGACGCGGGCGTTGAACGCGTCGGTGCGCGTGCGCGCCCCGGACTCGTAGACCATGTCGAGTCTGCACGCGTAGACCTGCCGCACCGGATGCGCCCTCCTCGACGGCGAGGCTACCCGGCGGCCCCTCGGGCCCCCACCGACGAACTCTGGAGGGTTTCCGTCGCTCCAGCAACGGTTTCCCTACGAAGTTCGGGACTCGGGTCGGGTGACCTCGGGGTCAGTCGCCGAGGGCGAGGCGCTCGAGACGCTCGAGGGTGCGCTCCATGTTGGGCGTCACCTGCTTCTCCATGCCCACGAGGCCGTAGATGCCGCGCTGCTTCGATCGGGTCGGGTCCCAGGTCTCGGTCACGAGCGTGCCGCCCTCGACCTCCTCGAACTCGTACCGCCAGATCACCGGACCGATGCGACGGGCCAGGATCCCGGGACCGTCGAGCTTCGGGGTCCACGCGAAGCGCCGACCCTCCTCGTACTCCACGACCTCGTTGACCATCTTGTACGGGATGTACATGTGCATCGACATCCCGAACGTGTCACCGGGTCCGACCTTCCCGGACGGGAGCGGCGAGCTCCTGACCGTGCCGGAGCCGTCGAAGGCGGGGTGCTGCGACGGGTCCGCCACGAGGTCGAACAGCCGCTGAGCGGGCGCGGGGATGAGCCGGGATGCGGTCTTCACGCTTGCTGCCATGTCGGGAGGATAACCCCGAGCCGCCCGATCGGCCTCAGGTCGTGACCCGCACGGCGAGCGCGGTCGCGGCCCACGGACCGAGCGGTTCCCCACCTCCGGCCCCGTACTTGCTCGCCAGCGCCCGCCGTACCGGCGCATCGGCCGGCAGGTCCGGGACCACCATCGCCGTCCGCCCCACCCGGGACCCGGCGACCTCGAACGCCACGGCGGGATCGACCGCGAGGTTGCGCACCCAGTCGGTCGAGCCGTCGGGTTCCGTGAGGAGCCAGCAGGCGCCGTCCGACCAGACGAACCAGATCTCGATCCGATGGGGGCGGCCGGACCGGCGCCCGGTCGTCGTGAGGTACCCGAACTCCTCCCCCGCCCACGCGGGAGCCGCGCCGGTCAGGACGCGGCCAGCATGCGGCCGAGGCGGGCGAGCGTCGGGGTGGCGGCCCCGAGGGTGAACTCGTTCTCCTTGAGCCACAGGAAGTAGCGGTGGATCGGGTAGTCGACGTCGATCGAGATGCCGCCGTGCACGTGCAGCACCGCGAACCCGACGCGGCTGCCGCCCTCGGCCGCCCAGTACTTCGCCGTCGCGACCTCCTCACGGGCCGCCTCGCCGAGCGCCAGGTGGGACGCCGCACCGAGCATCGTGAGGTGGATGCCCTGGGTGTCGATGAACGAGTCGGCCATGCGCTGACCGACGGCCTGGAACGTGGCGAGCGGGCGATCGAACTGCTTGCGGTTCGTCACGTGCTCGGCCGCGATCCGGATCGCCTCCTGCGCGCAGCCCGCGCTGATGGCGCACAGGGCGACGGTCGCGTGGTCGAGGATCGAGCGCAGCGTCGCACCGTCGTCGAGCGTGCCGCCGAGGAGCGCGTCGACCCCGACCTGCACGTCGGTGAGGGTCACCTCGAACCGGGGCTCGTGCGACATGGTGTCCTGACGTCCGAGGGTGACCCCGGCCGTCTTCGGGTCGACGAGGAAGACGCCGATCCCGTCCGGGGTCGTCGCCGGCACGAGCATCACGGCGGCGAGATGCGCCGCGGGGACCGTCGACTTCACACCCGAGATGGTCCAGCCGTCACCGGCCCGGGTCGCGGTCGTCGACGGCGCCTCGGGGTCCGCACCGAACTCCTCGTACGCGCCGGTGAGCACGGTCGATCCGGCGACGACACCCGGCAGGTGCGCCGCACGCTGCGCGTCGGTGCCGTACGTGGCGATCGGGAACGCGCCGGCGGCGAGGGTCGCCCACATCGGCATCGGCACGACGCGCCGCCCCTGCTCCTGCAGGATGAGGCAGAGCTCGAGGAAGCCGAAGCCGAGCCCACCGTGGGCCTCCGGCACGGCGACACCGAGCAGGTTCGCCGTCGCGAACTCGGCCCACGTGTCGCGGTCGAACCAGTCGTCGCTGGCGTCGAGTTCCTTGAGCCGCAGCAGCGTGCCCTTGTCGGTGAGGATCTGAGCGGCGAGACCCTGGAGTGCCTGCTGCTCGTCGGTGAGGGTGAAGTCCATCGGATGCTCCTGGATGCGTGCGTCGGGTCGGTGGGTCGCGTCGCGGGTCAGCGCGGCGACGGGGGCATGCCGAGACCGAACAGAGCGATGAGGTCGCGCTGCATCTCGTTCGTGCCACCACCGAAGGTGAGGATGTGCATGCTGCGGGTCCGGGCCTCGATACGGCCCTGCACGACCGCAGCGGGCGAACCGCCCTTCACGATCGCGTTCGAGCCCATGATCTCCATCAGGGCCCGGAACGCCTCGAGGTAGAACTCGGTGCCGAACACCTTGATGCTCGACGCGTAGGCGGGGTCGAGCGGCAGGCCCGCGGTCGCGTCGGCTGCGACCTTCCAGTTGATGAGCCGCAGGTACTCCAGCCGGGCGTGGACCCGGGCGAGGTTGAGCTGCACCCACTCCTGGTCGATGACCCGGCGGCCGTCGGCGAGGGTCGCCTCCTTGGCCCAAGCCGAGACGTCCTCGAGCTGGCGCTCGACGATCCCGGAGGAACAGAGCGTGACGCGCTCGTGGTTGAGCTGGTTCGTGATGAGGCTCCAGCCCTTGTTCTCCTCGCCGACGAGGTTGCCGACCGGCACCCGCACGTCGTCGTAGAAGGTGATGTTGGTGTTGAGGCCACCCATGTTCTTGATGGGCTCGACCTTGAAGCCGGGCGCGTCGCTCGGGACGATGAGCATCGAGATGCCCTTGTGCTTCTTCACGTCCGGGTCGGTGCGCACGGCGAGCCACACGTAGTCGACGTCGGTCGCCAGGCTGGTCCAGATCTTCTGGCCGTTGATGACGTACTCGTCGCCGTCGCGCACCGCGCGGGTCTTGAGCGACGCGAGGTCGGTACCGGCCTCCGGCTCGGTGTAGCCGATGGCGAAGTGGATCTCGCCGGCGAGGATCTTCGGCAGGTAGAAGGCCTTCTGCTCGTCGCTGCCGTACTGCATGATCGTCGGCGCCACGGAGTTGATCGTGAGCATCGGCACGGGCGCACCCGCACGCATCGACTCGTCGAAGAACACGAACTGCTCGATCGGCGTCCGACCCTGGCCGCCGTACTCCTTCGGCCACCCGATCCCCGCCCAGCCGTCCGAGGCCATCTGCTTCCAGAGCCTGCGGGCGAGCGGTCCGACACCCTCGCTGCGTGAGAGCTCGTCCTGGATCTCCTCGGTGAGCATGGCCTCGTAGTAGGCCCGGAGCTCGTCGCGCAGCCCCTTCTGCTCGTCGGTGTATCCGATGTACATGGTGTCCCTCTCAGCTGGGTGGTCGCTCGACGTGCTCGCGATGGCGGAGGGAGTGGGATTTGAACCCACGGAGCTCTCGCTCAAGGGTTTTCAAGACCCCCCCGTTCGGCCTCTCCGGCATCCCTCCGGGAGGGCAGAGTACGCCCCGGACCGAAACGCGTTCTACCTCTGGGATCCCGGCCCGCCGGGGCGCGGGTCAGGCGCGGGGCTCGACCCGGGAGAACCCGGTGTACGGCACGAGCACATCGGGGACGGCGAGCCCGCCGTCGGCCTCCTGGAAGTGCTCGAAGAGGAACAGCAACGTGCGGCCGACCGCACAGGCCGTGCCGTTGAGCGTGTGGACGAGTCGGTTGCCGTCGGCCTCGCGCACGCGGGTGCCGAGTCGGCGGGCCGAGTAGTCGAGGTAGTTCGAGCACGAGGTGAGCTCGCGGTAGCGGCCCTCGCTCGGGAGCCAGACCTCGAGGTCGAACTTGCGCGCCGCCGGTGCACCGAGGTCACCGGCGGCGATGTCCATGACCCGGTACGGGAGGCCGAGGCCACCCACGATGCGCTCCTCCATCGCGAGGATGCGCTCGTGCTCCTCCTCCGAACGGTCGGGGTGGGCCCACACGAACATCTCGACCTTGTCGAACTGGTGCACGCGGAAGATCCCCCGCGTGTCCTTGCCGTACGTCCCGGCCTCGCGCCGGAAGCACGACGAGAACCCCCCGTACCGCAAGGGCAGCGCGTCGGGGTCGAAGAGGTCGCCGCGGTGGAGCGCCGAGAGCGGCACCTCGCTCGTCCCGACGAGGTACAGCTCGTCATCGGGGAGCTCGTACACCTGGGCCCGGTCGGTCGGGAAGAACCCGGCCTCCTCCATCGTCTGCTCCCGCACGAGCACCGGCGGCACGACGGGCGTGAACCCCTCCCGCACCAACTCGGCCATCACCCACTGCACGAGCGCGAGTTCGAGCAGCACCGCCTCGTTCATGACGTAGGCGAACCGTGAACCGCTGGCCTGGGCTCCGCGCTCGCTGTCCACGAAGCCCAACGCCTCGCCGAGTGCCGCGTGGTCGAGCGCGGGCGCACCGGGCTGCCCGCCGACCGTGCGCACCACGGTGCCGTCGTCCTCCCCGCCGTCGGGGGTCTCGGCGGACGCGGGGTTCGGGATCTGCAGGGCGAGGGCCCGCACCGCCTCCTCCGCCGCCGAGAGGTCGGGCTCGAGTGCGCCGAGCCGCTCCTTGAGTCCGGCCGCCGCCTCGATGCGGGCGGGACGCTCCTCGGGCGCGGCCCGGCCGATCGCCTTCGAGGCCGCGTTCTGCTCGGCCCGCAGGGCCTCCACCTCGGCGAGGAGGGCGCGTCGGCGATCCTCGGCCGCGAGGGTCTCGTCGATGAGACCAGCACGCACCCGCTTGCGCTCGATGCCCGCGCGGTACTCGGGCTCGTCCCGGAGACGCCGGACGTCGATCACGCGTCGGCCCCCGGAGGACGGATGCGCGCGTGGAGGTCGTTCATCCAGGACTCCGCGTCGCGCCACGCCCGGGTCGCGGAACGCCGGCGCTGAGTCGCGGCCACACCCGCCACCGGGTACGACCCGAGGAACTTGACCTGCGCGGCCGAGGCGGCGATGGTGCGGAGGCAGTCGGCGACGATCGGCTCGCCGACGTGGCCGACGAAGTCGATGAAGAAGCAGTAGTCACCGAGTGAGTGCTTCGTCGGGCGGGACTCGACCTTCGTGAGGTTGATGGTGCGGGCGGAGAACTCCTGGAGGATCGCGAGCAACGAACCCGGGCGATCGGACCGCTGGAAGCAGACGATGCTCGTGCGGTCGTGGCCGGTCGGCGCCGGGATCCCGTGTCCGACGAGGACGAAGCGCGTCTGGTTGTGGTCGTGGTCCTCGATCCGCGTGGCGAGGTTCCGCAATCCGTACTCGCGGACCGCCGCCGCGTTCGCGATCGCGGCGAGACCGGACCGCTTCGAGCGCGACACCTCCCGCGCCGCCTCGGCCGTGGAGTTCGCCGCCCGGATCTCGGCGTCCGGCAGGCGGCGGGCGAGCCAGGCCCGGCACTGCCCCACCGCCATCGGCATCGTGAGGACCGTGTGCACGTCGGCGAGGGCCGTGCCCTCCCGGGCCGCGAGGTTGAGCGAGATGGGGAGGTCGATCTCGCGCTGGATGAGGAGATCGCTCTCGAACCCGAGCGCGTCGAGCGTGAGCGCCACGCCACCCTCGATCGCGTTCTCGATCGGGACGAGCCCGAGATCGGCCTCGCCACGACCCACCGCCGCGACCACCTCAGGGACGGACCGCACGGGGAGGTGCGCGGCCGCCCGCAGATCGGCCTGGGTGCGCAGGGCCTCCTCGGTGAAGGTCCCGGCGGGTCCGAGGTACGCGACGCGGGTGGGCGTGGTCACGGGCGAGAGCGTAGACGGCACCCGGCGGCGCTCCCGCCGGTAACGTCGCACGCCGTGGAGGACTGGACGCTCGAGCGGGCCGAGGCCGCACTGCCCCGGGTCGGCGCCGTGCTGCGCCGCGTGCGCGATCTCGCCGACGCCACCCGACTCGTCGGCGCGCTCCCCGGCGTCACCCCGAACGGCCACGGCGCGAGCGCGGCCGAGCCGGAACGACCGGCGGCGATCGATCCGGTCGCCGAGGCCCGCCTGCGCGAGGCGCTCGCGACCCTGACCGACGAGGGCATCGTCCTGCGGGATCCCTACCGCGGGCTCATCGACTTCCCGGCCCGCACCGCCGATGGACGGGAGTTCCACCTGTGCTGGCTGCTCGGTGAGCCGCGCATCGGCTGGTGGCACTGGCCCGAGGCGGGCTTCGCCGGGCGGACCCCGATCGAGGACGCACCCGCATGAGCCTCACCGACGCCCCGACCTGGCCGGCCCTCGCCGCACACCACGCGACCCTCGCGACGACCCATCTCCGCGACCTGCTCGACGACGCCGACCGCATCGAGCCGCTCACCGCGGAGGCCGCCGGTGTGCACCTCGACCTCACCCGGCAACGTCTCACCGCGGAGTCCCTCGCGCTCCTCGTCGCGGTCGCCGAGGAGCGCGGTGTCACCGAACGGCTCCGTTCGATGCAGACCGGTGCCATCGTCAATCCGACCGAATCGCGCGCCGCGCTCCACACCGCTCTGCGGGCCCCGCGCGGCGCGCGGGTGGAGGTCGACGGGCGCGACGTCGTCCCCGAGGTGCACACCGTCCTCGACGCGATGCGGGCCTTCGCGGTCGCGGTCCGCGACGGTGCCCACCGGGGCGCGACGGGCGCACCGATCCGCGCCGTGGTCCACCTGGGGATCGGCGGCTCGCACCTCGGACCCGAGATGGTCACGGCCGCGCTGCGCCCGTACGTCGCACCCGACCTCACCGTCCGGTTCGTCTCGAACGTCGACGGGGCCGACCTCCAGCGCGCGCTCACCGGCCTCGATCCGGCGTCCACCCTGTGCATCGTCGCCTCGAAGACCTTCACCACCGCCGAGACGATGGCGAACGCGCGGGCGGCTCGGGCCTGGATCGTCGACGCCCTCGGGGAGGCCGCGGTCGCACAACACTTCGCCGCCGTGTCCACGAACCTCGACGCGGTCGCCACGTTCGGTATCGATCCGGCGCGGACCTTCGGGTTCTGGGACTGGGTCGGCGGCCGGTTCTCGGTCTCCTCCGCCATCGGCCTCCCGGTGCTCCTCGCGATCGGGCCCGACGCGTTCGACGAGCTGCTCGGCGGTATGCGGGCCATGGACGAGCACGCGGCCACGGCGCCACCGGCCCGCAACCTGCCCGTGCTGCTCGCGCTCACGGAGGTCTGGAACACCGACCTCGAGGACATGAGCACCCGCGCCGTGATCCCGTACGCGAGTGATCTCGCCCGCTTCCCGGCGTTCCTGCAGCAGCTCGAGATGGAGAGCAACGGCAAGTCGGTCACCGAGACCGGTGAGCCCGTGACCGTCGGGACCTCACCGATCGTCTGGGGTGCTCCCGGTACCGACGCGCAGCACGCGTTCCTCCAACTGCTGCACCAGGGCACCGTCATCGCGCCGGTCGACCTCATCGTCGTCGCCCGGGCGCACACGCCCCTCGGCGAGCATCAGGACACGCTCGTGGCGAACGCCATCGCCCAGGCCGAGGCGTTGGCTCGGGGTCGCTTCGCCGACGAGGTCGCGGCCGAGGGCGTCGACCCCGCGCTCGTCCCGCACCGGGTCTTCGCCGGGGATCGACCGTCGACCATCCTCATGCTCGACGCGCTCACGCCCGCATCCCTCGGCGCGCTCATCGCGCTGTACGAGCACAAGGTCGCCGCGGCCGGCGCACTCTGGGGGATCGACTCGTTCGACCAGTGGGGGGTCGAGCTCGGCAAGGTGCTCGCCACCACCATCCTCACTGAGCTGCGCGACGGCGTCGACTCGCCGCACGACCCGGCGACGGCGGCGACGATCAGGCGGTACCGCGCACGCCGAGCCTGAACGTCGCGCGGTACGGCGCGCCCGGGCGCGCCACCGGGTACGGACCCCGCGCGAGTGCACCGGGCGCGCCCACCATGGGCTCGAGGCTGATGAACGGTTCCCCGGCGGGCATCCACGCCCAGAGCGCGTCGTAGCCGGGGCCGAGCGAGACGGTGAGCTCCCGCCCGGCGCCAGCCAGCACCGCGTCCCGGCCCGCGTCGAGCGCGACCGGTCCGTCGATCGTCCCCGGACCGATCGGCGCGGCCGGGACGCCGGGGAGCCGCACCGTGCAGGCACCACGATCGGCGTCGGGCAGCAGGAGGTAGGGGTGCCACCCGAAGCAGGCCGGCACCGCGTCGTCCCCGCTGGCGATCAGGGTCGTCGTCACCTCGAGCGCGTCGGGGAGGAGGCGCCACGCGACCTGGATCCGGGCGGCGAACGGAAAGGCCGCGGCGGTGATCGGATCCTCGTCCAACCGGATCCCGGCCACGATCGCGTCCCTGCGATGTTCGAGCACCGCCCAGTCGCCCCGACCGGTGATCGTGCCGTGCAACGGGAGACCGGACGGATCGCGCTCGATCGGCAGCGTCGAGAGGTCGACCACTCGGTCACCCACCGCGTACCGATCGCCGGGCAGCCGGTTCGCCCAGGGTGCCAGCAGCGCCATCCCGCGCACCGTGTCGACCCGTGGGACCTCCTCGCGTCGAGCGCGCGACGGGACGAACAACTCCTCGTCGCGCCAGCGGCAGGAGGTCGCGAGCATCCCACGGGCCGGGTCGAGGTCGAGGTCGAGCGTGTCGTTGGCGAGGTGGATCACGCGCGCCACTCGATGTCGAGGATCGCGTGGTCGGGGCCCTTCACCACCACCGCGTCGGCGCGGGCCGCGGTCGGCGCGATGTGCTCGACGAGGTTGGGGTGGTTGATGCCGAACCAGAACTGCTCGGCGAGGATCCGCTGCGCCCCCTCGGACAACGCGGCCCAGGATCGGTAGAAGGAGGTCTCGTCGTTGCGGGCCGCCACGCACTCGAGGACGAAACGGTCCGCGTACCACCGGACGACGTGCTCCTCCTCCGCGTGCAGATACAGCGCGAGGTCGAGCGCATCGGCGAACCGCAGGGCGTTCACGCCCTCGAGGATGCATACGTCGGGCGCACCGACCAGCCGGCGTTCGTCCACGACGTCGTAGACCGCGTGCGAGTACACCGGCACCGAGGCGGCGGGGTCGCCGGTCCGCACCGCGGCGAGGAACTCGAGGAGCGCCGCCTCGTCGTACGACTCGGGGAACCCCTTGCGCAGGAAGAGGTCGCGCTCGACCAGCACGGCGTTCGGGAGCAGGAACCCGTCGGTGCCCACGACCTCGACGGCGTGCGGTGCGAGCGCGTCGGCGAGCGTGTGCGCCAGCGTCGACTTCCCGACCGCGACCGACCCGGCGAGGCCCACGAGCACCGTCGCTCCGGTCGTGCGCTCGCCGAGCACGCGCTCGACGAGCGGGGTGAGCGGGCCGGCCTCCACGACCCCCGATCGTAGGAGCGCGGCCGGACCACCCGTCGGGGGCGCTCTGGGGCCTCCTGACGGCCCGCATGACCCGGGCGGGCGGTGGGAACGGCACCGTTGGCAGATCCGGTTCCCCGTCTGGGCCCATCGGCTCAGAGTTGTCGCACCGTTGTGAAAATCGTCAAGTCCTGGGGCTGGTGAGCCGATCAAGGTCATCCCAGCGGGCACCACCTCCGACGCCCGACGAGACCCGGAAGCGACCAGACGATGTTCGGTACGACGGCCCAGCGCACGATCCAGCGCCTCGCCACCGTGACGATCGCCGCCACGACGGCACTCAGCGGCCTCGCCGCCGCGGCCGCCCCGGCCGGTGCGATCAGCCCCATCGCCCAGAAGCAGGCCCAGGCCGCGGCCATCCGGGCCCAGATCGACGCCGAGTCGATGCACGTGGCCCAGCTCGCCGAGCAGTACAACGGCGCTCGGGTCGCCGTGCAGGAGGCCCAGGCCCAGGTCGCTGCGGCAGAGGCCGGCGTGGCCGCCGCCAAGGCCCGCCGCGACGAACTGAAGTCCGTCCTCGCCCGCCGGGCCGCCTCGCTGTACCGCGGCGCCGGCGACCAGTCGCCGTTCTCGAGCGTCGACGCCGGCAACATGGTCCGGACCGCGCGCATCGCCCAGTACGGCGACGTCGCAGCGAAGAAGGACCGCACCCTCCTCGCCGAGGTGCGCGCCGCCCAGGCCCGCCTCACCGCCGAGCGCGCCGCGGCCGAGTCGGCCCGGACCGCCGCGTCCGAGCAGGCCGCCGCCGCGAACGCCGCCTACACCGCGGCGGCCGCCGCCGACCGGGCGCTGCGCAACCAGCTGGCCCGGATCGACGCCGAGACCCAGCGCCTCATCGCCCAGCAGCGGGCCGAGGCCGCCCGGGCCGAGGCCGCCCGACTCGCCGAGCTCCAGCGGATCGCCGCCCAGCAGCGGGCCGCCGCCGCCCGCCCGGGCTCGCCCGCGCCGACGACCACGACCCGACCCCGGACCACCGGCACCGTCGGCACCTCCGGCACCCCGGGTTCCCCGGTCACGACCTCGACCACCGTGAGCCCGGCCCTCACCGGCTCGCCGTTCGGGCCCCCGCCCGCGGTGTCCCCGGAGGCCGCCGACGTGGTCGCCTTCGCCCGGGCCCAGCTCGGCAAGCCGTACGTGTTCGCCACCTCCGGCCCCAACACCTACGACTGCTCGGGCCTCACCAAGGCGGCCTGGGGTTCGGTGGGCGTGCGCATGGCCCACTACTCCGGCTCCCAGGCGGTGGCGTTCCCGAAGGTCGCCTACCAGGACCTGCAGCCCGGTGACCTCGTGTTCTTCTATTCCGACCTCCACCACGTCGGCATCTACATCGGCGGCGGGATGATGATCCACGCCCCGCAGACCGGCGACGTCGTGAAGATCTCGTCGGCCTGGCGCTCGAACTTCATGTGGGGGACCCGCCCCTCGTAGTCCGCGATCGGGGATCAGCCCACCCGATCCGTCGGCATCGCACCCGTGGCCCCTCCCCGGAGGTCACGGGTGCGATGCTGTCCGGACATGGACGATCGCGTCACCCCCGATCCCGACCGCACCGACACCGCCGATCCCGCCTACACCGCGCGACTGCGCGAGCTCGAGGGTCGGGGCTGGAAGCAGCGGCTGGACGTGCAGCGGCCGTACCGCTGGAACCTCCGTCGGCTCCACCCGGGCCGGACCCTCGACGTCGGCTGCGGGATCGGGCGCAACCTCGCCCACCTCGACGGCAACGGCGTCGGCATCGACCACAACGCCACCTCGGTCGACGCCGCACGCGAGCGCGGGTTCACCGCCTACACGCCCGACGCGTTCGTCGCGTCGCAAGATGCCGTCCTCGGCGGGTTCGACTCGCTCCTCGTCGCGCACGTGCTCGAGCACCTCGACCTCGCGACCCAGCGCGACCTGCTGGCGACCTACCTGCCCTACGTGCGCGAGGGCGGCCGGGCGATCCTCATCACCCCGCAGGAGGCCGGGTTCCGCACCGACGCGACGCACGTCCGGTTCGTCGACCCCGCGGGCTGCGACCTCGCGCTGCACGAGCACGGTTGGCGGGTCGTCGCGAAGCAGTCGTTCCCGTTCCCGCGGCCCGTCGGTCGCGTGTTCCCCTACAACGAGTTCGTCGTCGTCGGCGAGCGCGACCCCGACGCGTGACGGGGACGCCGGCGATCACGTTCGCGATCCCCTACTACGCCGGGATCGACTACCTCCGCCGGGCGATCGCGAGCGTGCAGGCGCAGACCCGAGACGACTGGGAGTGCGTGGTCGTCGACGACGCCGGCCCCGAGTCGGCGGCCGCGGCCGTGCTCGCGCTCGGCGACCCGCGGGTGCGCTACGAGCGCAACCCCACGAACCTGGGACTCGGTGGCAACTGGAACCGCGCCGTCGGGCTCGCCACCGCACCGCTCGTGACCCTCCTCCACGCCGACGACGAGCTGCTCCCGGGCTACGCGGACGCGGTCGTGCGCGCCCACGCCGCGCACCCCGACGCGTTCGCGGTGTTCACGCGCGCCACCGTGATCGGCCCGGACGGTGCTCCCGTGTTCTCCTTCCCCGATCGCGTGAAGCGCGTCATCGAGGGGCGGTCGCGCGGCACCACCGTCGTCCACGGCGAGCCCGGGCTCGAGCGGCTGCTCCGCGGCCAGTTCATCTTCTGCCCGACCCTCTGCTACCGACGGGAGGCGCTCGGTTCGGATCCGTTCTCGACGGAGTGGCGCATGGTGCTCGACCTCGTGCTGCTCGCCGGGTCGCTGCTCGCCGGCCGACGGTTCATCGGGATCCCCGAGCCGCTCTACGCGTACCGCCGCCACGACGCGAGCCAGACGGCCACCCTCACCGCGTCGACGGAGCGGTTCGACGAGGAGATCGCGGTCTACGACGAGATCGCCGGCCGGGCCGAGGCGGCCGGGTGGTACCGGGCCGCCGCCACGGCCCGGGCCAAGCGGATCATCCGACTCCACCTCGCCTACCGGATCGTGGGGGACGCGCTCCACGGCCGGGGTGCAGGCGTCCGCGCGAAGCGGGCCGCGTTCCGACGGGCCGGTCAGGGCTGAGGCTGCTCCGACAGCGGACGGATCCGGAAGTCGAGCCCGGCGGTCGTGGCGATCACCGCGCGCAGGATGAAGCGGGCCGCGGCGATCGGCTTCGCCGAGGCCTCACCGGCCTGCCGCTCACGGATGTGGATCGGCGTCTCCACGATCCGGTACCCACCACGCGCGGCCACGAGCGCGGCCTCGAAGGTGTCGCCGAGGTAGTGCACCGGGTACGAGGCCGCGAACTCACCGAGCAACGGCTCGGCGATGCACCGGAAGCCCGAGGTGGTGTCGTGGATCCGCACGCCGCCCGAGCGACGGACGATGCCCGAGAGCACCCGCATGATGAGCCGCCGGGCCCGCCCGACCTCGTACTCGTGGGAGCCCTCGACGAAGCGACTGCCGATGACGAGGTGGGCCCCGTCGGCGGTCTGCACCTCGAGCAGTCGGCGGATCTCGCTCGGCGGGTGCTGGCCGTCCGCGTCGCACTGCACGACCCGTCGGTACCCGCGGTCGACCGCGAAGCGGAACCCGCACCGCAGCGCACCGCCGACCCCGAGGTTGATCGGGAGTTGGAGCACCTTGGCCCCCGCCGCCCGCGCCACCTCGGCGGTCGCGTCGGCCGAGCCGTCGTCGATGACCACGCAGTCGAGCCCGGCCGCGAGCAGGTCGCGCACCACATCGCCCACCGCGCCCGCCTCGTTGTACGCGGGCACGACGACGAGCGTGTCCCGGGCACTCATGCGCCGGGTGTGCCCTCGTCGCGCGTCTCGAGCTCGTCGACGCGTTCGCGGAGCAACGCGATCGCCTCGGTGAGGTCCCGCTGCTGCGCAGTGAGCCCCGAGGCGGTGATCGAGAGCTGGATGCAGATGAGCAGGAGCGTGCCGGTCGCGAGGAGGAGCAGGACCCCGGTCGCCGTCATGCCGAACCAGTTGGCGATCGGCTCGATGAGGGGCGTGAGGAGCGCGAGGACGATGACGACGAGCGCCAGCAGCACCCAGCCGACCGTGTACCGAACGGTCAGGAGGCGTCGACGGGCGATGGCGAGCACGAGTGCACCGAGCGCGATCCCCGCCGCGATGATGAGCAGTTCCTGCTTCACGGTGGCGATGCTAGGCCCGCCGACCGCCCGGTCGGCGCGTCCCGATCACCGGCGCGGCCGCTCCATCCAGTCGTCGCGCAACGGTTCGAGGTTCGGGTTGTAGTACGGGTCGCTGCCCATCGGGGTCGCCCACCGTTCCCGCATGACCCGTAGCTCGTCAGCCCCGACGTCGGGATCGCGGGTCATCGACTCGAAGTGGTACAGCACCGCGTGGGGCGTCCAGAGGATCCGGTGGCCGCGGGCCCGGATCTTGAGCGAGAAGTCGACGTCGTTGAAGTTGCCCGCGAGTTCGGGAGTCATACCGCCGACCTCGCTCCAGACCGACATCTTCACGAGTGCGCAGGCCGCGGTGACCCCGGAGACCTCGCGCTGGCACGCGAGCACCGACGAGGCCCCGAGGTGGTCGGCCGGGTACCCGAAGTACGCGTGGAACGGATCGCCGTTGTAGACGTGCCCCGCGTGCTGGAGCCGCCCGTCGGCGAAGAGGAGCTTCGCCCCGACCATCGCGACGTCGTCCTCCTGGATGAGGCCGAGCATCGTCTCGATGAAGTCCGGGCTCTCCACCTCGACGTCGTCGTTGAGCAGGAGCAGCAGATCACCGGTCGCGTGGGCGGCCCCGAGGTTCACCTTCTCCGAGAAGTTGAAGGGCCGGTCGTACCAGACGAGCACGAGCCGGTCCCCCGCCAGGCGGTCGAGTTCCGCGAGCACCGATGGCGGCGTCGGACGGTCGACCACGCAGATGATCTCGAGGTTCGTGTAGCGGGCCCGCTCGACGAGGGAACGCACCGCCTCGACGACGAAGCAGCGATCGACGCCCCACACCCGGCCGCTCGAGCCGCGCGTCGGGATCACCACACTGACGAGCGGCTCCCCGTCGACCACCCGCTCGACCCGGTACACGCCCGGCACGACGCCGTCGGTCACCGCAGCGCGTCGACCCGTCCGATCGCAGTGGTCCTGCACCGCGCGCCGACCCGCCTCGTAGGCCCACGGCTTGGCCGCCGCGTTGTTGGCCACCGAGGCCGGGAGGATCCGCCAGTGGTAGAGGACCTTCGGGATGTGGCGGATCGACCGGGCGCGCTCGGTCACCCGCAGCACGAGGTCGTAGTCCTGGGACCCGTCGTAGCCCGGCCGGAACCCGCCGACCTCGAGCACGAGGGTGCGGCGTGCCACCGAGAGGTGCCCGGTGTACATCTGCGACCGGAAGCGCTCCGGCGACCAGTCGGGCTTGTAGAACGGATCGACGAAGCGGCCCTCCGGCGTGAGGTAGTCCTCGTCCGAGTAGCAGTAGTCGAGCGCCGGATCGGTGCTCGCGACGAGGTCGACCTCGGCGAGCGCGTCCTTGGTGAGCACGTCGTCGTGGTCGAGCAGCGCGACGAACTCACCGGTCGCCAGTTCGAGTGCGTCCTGCGACGCGGCGATGATGCCACCGTTCGTCGGCCGCTTCACGACCCGGAACCGTCGGTCCTTCGAGGCGTACTCCTCGAGCACGCGCGCGACGTGGGGTTGGGTCGACGCGTCGTCGACGAGGCAGTGCTCCCAGTCGGTGCAGGTCTGGCGGGCCACCGAGTCGAGGCAGGCCCGGAGCACGTCCTCCGGCGGATCGAAGACGGGAGTGATGATCGAGTAGCGCGCCATGGTTCGCCGACCTCAGGCGCCGCGCAGGATGCCCTTGATACGGCGGAGCGGCGCCTTGAGCCGCGCCTTGAGCCACTTCGAGTTGCGCTCGGCCCGGTCCAGCCGGCCCTCGAGGATCTTCACCTGCCCCCGGAGCTCGCCGGCGGCCATCTCTGCGCCGAAGGCCGCGTCGCGGGCGGCCCAGAGGTCGACCCGCAACTGCTGGTACGCGGCCTCGTCGGGCCCGACGAGTGCCCGCAGGCGCTCGACCTCCGCCCGCAGGGCGTCGACGTCGTTCGGGATCGAGGTCTCGGAGGGGTTCGGCATGGCCATCCTTCACGTCGGGCCGCGGTCCCCAACGCTAGCGCCCTACCCGCCGGGCGAGGTGCGGCTCAGTCGTGCGGGCCCGCCAGGTGGCGTTCCCGGGCCTCGTCGATGGTGCGCACGGCGATGTCGGCACCCTCCCAGCCCCCGACCTCGGTCGACTTGCCCGGTTCGACGTCCTTGTAGACCGTGAAGAAGTGCGCGATCTCCTCGAGGAGGAGCGGCTCGACGTCCGCGATGTCGACGATGCGGGCCACGCGCGGGTCCCGGGCCGGGACGCACAGGATCTTGGCGTCGGGTCCGGCCTCGTCGCGCATCCAGAAGACCCCGACGGCCCGCACCCGCACCCGACAACCCGGGAAGGTCGGTTCGTCGAGCAGCACGAGCGCGTCGAGCGGGTCACCGTCCTCGCCGAGCGTGTCGGGGAGGAACCCGTAGTCCGCCGGGTACTGGGTCGCGGTGAACAGCATACGGTCGAGGAAGATCTCGCCCGTCTCGTGGTCCATCTCGAACTTGTTGCGGGACCCCTTGGGGATCTCGACCACCATCGTGTGCTCCATACCCCCGAGTATGCCCGGCGATGACGCGACGGCGCCCGCGGATCGGGCAGGCTGCTCCGATGGGTCGGGACGCCGCGGGGGTCGAGGTGGTCACCGCCGCCGATTCGGAGCTCGATCAGGCGCTCGCCGCCGGCGGGCTCACCGCGGCCGGTCTCCGGGAGGGCGACCGCGTCGCGCTCATCGCCGGGTCCTCGGCGGCGTACCTCGCGGTCGCCCTCGGGGCGCTGCGCGTCGGCGTCGTGCCGGTCCTGCTCCACCCTGCGCTCACCGCCGACGAGCAAGGACTGCTCCTCGACGACGCCGCCCCGGCGCTCGTGCTCCGAGGCGAGGAGGTCCCCGCCTTCGTCGACGCCGCACGTGACGCCCGCACGGCGGTCGACCTCGCGGCGTTCCCCCGGAGTCGACCCATGCTCTACACCTCGGGCACGACCGGCACACCGAAGGGCGTGTGGACGGGACTGCTGTCGGACGCGGACGCGGCGGCACTCGCGCTCGACGAGCGGGGCACCTGGGACTTCTCGGCCGACGACGTCCACATCGTCGCGTCGCCGCTGCACCACTCCGCACCCATGCGGTTCGCCGGGGGTGTGCTGCTCGCTGGCGGGACCGTCGTGATCCCCGGACCGTTCGACGCCGCGACCTTCACCGCCGCGGTGGCCGAGCACCGCCCGACGAACGCCTTCCTCGTGCCCGCACACCTCCAACGCCTGCTCGCCCACGCCGACGCCACCGGCGCGACGCTCCCCTTCGCATCGTTCCGACGCGTCGCCCACGCGGGCTCGGCCTGTCCGGAGCCACTCAAGCGCCGTGCCCTCGACGCCTTCCCCGCCGGGAGCCTGTGGGAGTTCTACGGGTCGACCGAGGGGCAGTTCACGGTCTGCCCTCCCGACGAGTGGCTGGCCCACCCCGGCACCGTCGGTCGGGCCCGGCCCGGGCGCACCCTCGCCATCGACGAGGACGACCTCATCTGGTGCCGAGTGCCCCCGTTCGCGCGCTTCGAGTACTGGCGCGATCCCGAGCGCACGGTGGCCGCGTGGCGCGACGACGCGTTCAGCGTCTTCGACATCGGCAGCCTCGGTCCGGAGGGTCACCTGTTCCTCGACGGTCGCCGCGACGACCTCGTCATCACCGGCGGCGTGAACGTCTATCCGCTCGAGGTCGAACGCGCGTTGCTGCTCATCCCCGGCGTGCTCGACGTCTCGGTCTTCGGCGTCCCCGACGAACGGTGGGGCGACCGTGTGTGCGCGGCGATCGTCGGTCCGGTCGACGACGCCACCCTCGACGCGTGGGCCCGCGAGCACCTCGCGCCACACAAACGGCCGAAGGAGTACGTGCACGTCGACGCGATCCCGACGAACACCATGGGCAAGGTCCGGAGGTCGCGTCTCGCCGCCGACCTCGGGCTCGCCGCCCCGTGACGCTCAGGCTCGACGCCACCGGAGCGTGACCTCGGGATCGGCCTCGACCTCGGCGAGCACGGCTGCGCCGCGCGCCGGGTCGATGCCCAGGACCTCGTCGAGGAAGCCGGCGGCGATCCGGGCCTGGAGCGCGACCGCCGCCCGCCACGGTCGCATCCCCGCCTCCCGCGTGTCGGCCGCGGTGTCCTCGAGGTAGTCCCGCAGGTTCTGCGGCAGGTCGGGGACGCGGGGCGCGAGTTCGGCGTACAACCCGACGTCGCTGCACGCCTGGTGCGCCGCGTCGGCCACGTCGATCCGCACGGTGTCCGGGGTGTCGAGCAGGGCCCACGGACGATCCGCGTCGACCGCCGGCGGGGTGGTGGCGTCGCGAGCGGCCACCGACAGCATCGTCGGTACCCCGACCCGGGCGAGGTCGGCGTCGGTGAGCGCGCGCGTGTACGCCTGCAACCCCACGACCGCGCGCACGCGCCCGTCCGGCTCCCCGAACGCCCCCGCCGCGAGCCCGAGCGCGGTGTAGCCGCCGTACGAGTGGCCGGAGACCGCGACGCGCTCCGGGTCGATCGCCGCCCGCACCGCGTCGGGGACCCCGGCCTCGAGCCCGAGCGCCGCGTCGAGCAGCAGCCGGGCGTCGTCGACCCGCTGGCGTTCGTTCGTCGCATCGTCGACCGCGATCTCGAGCGCGAAGTCGATGAGGGTGTCGCCCGGGTGGTCGGCCGAGATCACGACGCAGCCGATCGCCGCGAGCGCCTCGCACAGGAGGGTGTACGCGATGCGGGTACCGGTGCGGCCGTGGGAGAACAGGACGAGGGGCGCCCGGCCCGGTGCCGGCGGAGCGTCGTGGGCACCCGCGCTCACGAACCCCGTCCCCGGCAGGAGCTCGTAGACCGTCGGTGCGACCGCGGCGGCCGGCTCGATCGGGTACCAGCACTCCACCGGCAGCAGGCGATCGCCGCGGGCGCCGTCGACCACCAGGCCGCTCGCCCGACCGACCGGAGGTGAACCCGCGAGGAGCGGCGCCCCCGCGTGCAGGTCGCTCACGCGTCGGTCTCGACGATGAAGGACACCGCGGTCGTCGCGCTCCCGCCGATGTTCAACGTGCCCGCCCGCCGCGCGCCCGCCACCTGGTACTCCCCGGCGGTGCCGCGCACCTGCCGGAACCCGTCGAGGAGCATCCGCACCCCGCTCGCACCGACCGGGTGGCCGACGCCGACGAGGCCCCCGCTCGGGTTCACCGGATGGGGTCCGTCGATGAGCGTCGCCCCGTCCTCGACCGCCTTCCACGACTCCCCCGGCGCGGTGATGCCGAGATGGTCGATCGCCATGTAGTGCGTGGTGGTGAAGCAGTCGTGGACCTCGAACGCGTCGACCGCGCCGACGTCGGGGATCCCGGCCCGCGCGAACGCATCGGTGACGGTGGCCCGCACGTGCGGGAGCACGTACTCGGCATCGGCGGAGGCCGCGAGCTTCGCCGGCAGCGTCATGCGGCCGGTGCGGTGGCCCCAGCCGCTGATGCGCGGGACCGCATCCGCCGCGACACCGCGACGCTCGGCCCAGCGCGCCGCGTACTCCGGCGACGCCAGCACGAGCGCGGCGGCTCCGTCGGTGATCTGCGAGCAGTCGTGCCGCCGCAACCGCCCGACCACCACCGGGTTCGCGCGGTCGTCCGGTTCGAACGACTCCTCACCGAGCTCCCACACCCGGGTCTGGGCGCGCGGGTTGCGCCGGGCGGCTTCGAACGACGAGCGTCCGAGCATCGCCAGATGACGATCGTCGAGGCCGTATCGCTTGTCGTACTCGTCGCCGAGCGATGCGAACACCGTCGGCCAGACCATCGGCACACCGTCGGTCTCGTACGGCACCCAGGCGGCTGCGCCGAGGTTGGACACCGCCTGCGCGCTCGGGACGTTGCGCATCATCTCGACCCCGACGACGAGGGCCGTGTCGTAGCGCCCGGCCTCGAGGTCGGCCATCGCCGCGAGCAGCGCCGTGCTCCCCGACGCGCAGGCGGCCTCGTGCCGTGAGGTCGCCAGACCGTCGAAGGCCGGATCGGCCTCCACGAGCAACGGCCCGAGGTGACCCTGACCCGTGAAGATCTCGCCCGCGAAGTTGCCGACGTGCCCGACACCGATCTCCCCGGCGTCCACCCGCGCGTCGACGAGTGCGTCCTGCACCACCTCGCGGATCATCGCCGCGAGATCGAGACCCTCCCGGGTCCAGTTCCGGAGGAAGTCGGTCTGGGCGCCGCCGAGGATGCGGACGTCGCTCACCCGAGCTCCTCGGCCCCGACCCACCACGAGTGGTACCCGATCGGGACCCGCTGCGGGATCACGACTCGCCCCACCGGACCCGCGGCCACGTCTTGGGCGTCCACGATGATGCACTCCGAGGAACCGTCGCGCGCGTCGGCCACGAACGTCAGGACGTAGCCGTCGTCCTCGCTGCGTGCACCCACGCGGGGGGCGAACACGGTCTCGCCCCCGAAGCGGCCCTCGCCGTAGCCGTGGTGGACGGAGTCCCCGGTGGCCGTGTCGTACTTGACGAAGCCGTCGAAGAGCAGCGCCGGTGCCTCGGCGATGCGGGGCGCGTACGCGTGACGCGTCGGCCGCCCGAGGGACCGGTTGTCCATGCGGGGGAACTCGGTCATCACGTCGTCGAGCACGCGCTCGCGCACCGTTCCGGTCGTGAGGTCGAAGCGCCACTCGTGGAGGTACGGCTCGAGCCGCAGGACGTCGATCCGCGGCACTGCGTCCGCGTCGTCGACGCGGGCGAGCGGGTCCGCGATGCGACACCCGACGAGCACGATCTCGTCGCCCGATTCCCACGCGTTGATCGTGTGGTACATGTAGCAACTCGACGCCTCGAACCACCGAACGGTCGTGCCGTCACCGTGGCGCGGGATGATCCCGAAGCGCGCCGGCAGACCGCGGTCGAACATCACCTTCGTACGACCGCGCGCCAGGTGCTCCGGATCCCACATGAGCGGGAAGTCGCACAGGATCGTGTGGCGCTCGGTGATCGCGATGTCGTGGAGCAGGCGCGGGCCATCGAGTTCGATGTCGGTGTGGTGGGCGAGGCGGCCGTCCCGGCCGACGACGCCGTAGGTGAGGTACGGCGGGACCACGTCGAAGTCGAAGACCATCATCTCGCCGGTGATCGGATCGACCTTCGGGTGGGCCGACAGCGCGGCGAGCGTGCCGTGGAAGTCGAAGCGGCCGTTCGTCTCGAGGGACGGCAGGGCCACGTCGTAGCAGGGGCCGCCGAGCCACCAGAGGGCGAGCAGGCGCCCCGCGTGGAACACGAGGTCGGTGTTCGCCGTGTCCTTGAACGGACCGCCCGGATGCGAGAAGTCGGGTCGTTCGTTGATCCCGCTCCACACCGCCTCGCCCGCGGCGTCCTCGATCGCGAAGGCCTCGGTCCGGACCCACCGGTTCCGGTAGTGCGCGCGGCCGTCCTCGAAGTGGAGCGCGTGGAGCATGCCGTCGCCGTCGAACCAGTGGTAGCGGCCCCGGGGTTCGTGGCGCGGGTTCGAACCGTTGCGGACGTACACGCCGGCGAGGTCGGTCGGCACCTCGCCGATGACCTCGCAGCCCATCGCCTCGATCTCGCGGTCCACCGGCGCGAACGCGCCCTCGAGGTAGATGCTCCGGTCCGCCGGACGTTCGTCGATCGCAGTCATGGGCCCTCCCCCGCCGGTGCGGGCGAGCCTAGAGGGGTCAGGCGCCGGGCGTCGACGGCCCGCCGGTCACGCGCGCCTGCGCCCGACGGGCCGCGCGCCGCCGGAGACGCGACCCCCGCGTGCCGACGTCGACCGCCTGCTCGAGGATCATGCGGGCGAGGGTCTCGATCTCGTCGTTCACGAAGTGGAACGCCGAGGTGTCGACCTCCGGGTCGTCGAGCCACTCGAGTGTGATGGCGTCCCCCGACTCGAGCAGGCCGGGCACGTACACGCTGAAGCCGAGGCCGAGGTCGGGCAGGCCCGCGCCGAGCACGGCGAGCGCGGGGTCGTTCGCGGGGAGGTTGACCCGCACGACCGCCGCACCGGAGTGCCGCATCTGCTCGATCGTCGCGTCGAGGACGTCGACGAGGTCGTCCCCGACGGTGTCGACCGTGATGTCGCCGAGCCGCTCGTCGGTGTCGTACGTGGACGAGGAGTGGCTGCGGGCCGGCCACTCGGTGACCGCCGGCTCGCCGCCGAGGGTCCGGTTCCAGTCCGTCCCCTCGAGGATGCGCTCGAGGAACGGCCGGTACGCGTCGGGAACCCACACCGTCGCCGGCGCGAGCGGACGCAGCGCCGAGTAGGCGACGGTCAGCGAGGAACGATCGTGGAGCAACCCGTCGGTGATGCCGACCTGCTGGAACGGCAGGTGGTCGTGCAGCCGCACCCCGACGAACCTCGCACCCTCCTGGGCTGCGATGTGCTGGGTCGCGGTGTGGGTGAGCACCGGCTCGCGCAGGCGGCCCTCGACGCCGAGGTGGTGGAGCTGCGCGAGCAGTCGGTCGCCGAGTTCCTGGGCGAGGCCGCGCCGACGGAACCGCGGATCGGTGAAGGTCCCGCCCGTCTCCACGATGCTCGGCCCGATCCACACCGCACCCCAGTGCGCGACGACCTCGCCGGAGTCCGAGACCGCGACCTGCCCGATGCGGGTCTCCGCCGCGAGCTCCGCGGCGATCCGCTCCGGGTAGTAGAAGGCCGGGTTCGGGTACGTCCAGCCGTAGGTGCGGTAGATGCCCTGGGTGAGCCCGTCGGCGTCCACCGCAGTGAGCGGGCGCACGACGTGGTGCTCCTCACTGAGCGCCGCCTCCTCCCCGAGGACCTCGACCTCGCCGTGCTCGACCACTGCGTGGTGCTCCGGCAGGGCCAACCGCACGTGCAGCACGTTGCCGTGCGCGTCGTGCTGGCCGTCGATCCGCGACGCCGCGCCGAGGTCGAGGAGCGCGAGGACGCTCGACGGCGGCCCGGCGATCGGCGCGCCCCGATCGCGCAGCGTGATCGCCAGCTCGGTGCCCTCCTCGGCGATGTGCATCTCGATCGTCGCCGCCTCCTCACCCCCGGACAGCCGACGGCGGGCATCTTCGGCGAGGAGCCGCACGAGGTGGCCGGCGGCGTCGCCGTCGCCGCCGAGGCCGCGGGTCGCGGCCCGGGCGGCCGCGGCGATGGAGGAGATGCCGACCTCGTCGGCCGGTGCGGTGACGTCGAGCATGGGGGCGAAACTACCCAGCCGCGACCCGACGGGCCCACTGTGGCGACGACCGCTGACCCGATCCTGACCCGATCGGGGTGCGCCGACGATGCGGGATCGGCCACGATGAGGCTCCGGTCGACGGCCAGGGGGCAGGCATGGTGTTCCGCATCAACCGATCGTTCAGGATCGCGCCCGGGGTGCGGTTCCGGCTCAACAAGGGCTCGGTCGGGCTCACCGTCGGGAAGGGCCCGCTCAACTACACCGTGAACTCGCGCGGTCGCCGCACGTCGAGTCTCGGCATCCCGGGGACGGGCATGTACTTCCAGGACGTCCGGGGCGGCTCGTCGTCGCGCTCGTCCCGGTCGCGGACCCGCCCCGCACCCGAGCGGGCCGACGCGCCGGCACCGGTCGAGCCGGAGTACATCCGGGGCACCGCGGCCGAGGCGATCGCGACCTCACTGGCCACCCGGAAGCCGGGCTGGCTCGCGCCCAAGGGCGAGAAGGCGCTCCACCGAGCCCTGGCCACGCAGGACGCCGCGGCACTGGCGGAGATCGCAGCCGCCGCCGGTCCCTACACGGTGGCGGCGAACGCGCTCCTCGCGATCGTGGCGCCGTGCGAGGACGACGCCGGGCTCGAGGTGCGGGCGCGCGCCATCTACGCCGCGCTCGCCGCCGGTGATCCCGGGGAGGACGCCTTCATCGCCAAGTACGCGCCGGGCCTGCGGACCCATGTGCCGATCACCGAGCAGGTCGGCGCGGAACTCCCGATGAGTCGGGTCGGCCTCGCGCTCCTCCACGTCGAGACGCTCCAGGCGCTCGGGAGGATCGAGGAGGCCGCCGACTACGTGGCGAGCATCGAGCGCGACGAGGTGAGCGCACTCTCGCTCGCCGAACTCTGGATCGCGCTCGAGCGCTGGAGTGACGTCATCGATCTCACCACGGGGATCGAGAACGCCGACGACCTCTCGGCGCTCATGCTCGTGTACCGCGGGATCGCGTTCCGGGAGCAGGGGTACTTCGACGCGGCCCGTGAGGCGTTCCGCGCCGCGCTGCGGTCCAAGAAGCGCAGTCCGCTCGTCCGCCACCTCGCGCTGTTCGCCCGCGCGCAGTGCTCGGTCGAGCAGCGCCGGTTCGCCGCGGCCCGCAAGGACCTCGAGACGATCCTCAACGAGGACCCCGCCTACGACGGCCTGCGCGAGGCGCTCGACGCGCTCGGACCGGCGAAGGCCCGCGGGCGCGGTGGCGCCGAGGCCGGATCCGCGGCGCCGGACGAGGACGGCACGGACGACGACGCCACGGACGACGACGGCACGGACGACGACGAACCGGCGACCGGCCCGGCCGGGCCGCCCACGATGCTCACGTGAAGCGGGTCAGGCGCCGGGTGTCGTGAGGATCTCAGCGAGGCGATCGGCGGGCATCGGGCGGTGCAAGCCGTACCCCTGACCGAGTCCGATCTCGAGGGCGACGAGGGTCTCGCGCTCGGCGTCGGTCTCGATCCCCTCGGCGAGCACGCTCAGCCCGAGACTCGCAGCCACGTCGGCCTGCGCGGCGACGAGCGCCTGCGCCGCCGGATCGCCCTCGATCCCCGCCACGAAGGAACGGTCGACCTTGATGCCGGTGAACGGCAGGTCGCGCAGGCGCGCGAACGACGAGTAGCCGGTGCCGAAGTCGTCGATCTCGAGGGCGAACCCCGCCGCCCGCAGGGTGCGCAGACCCTCGATGACGGTTGCGTTCTGCACCACGGCACTCTCGGTCATCTCGAAGCAGACGTGCCGGGGCTCGACCCCGGACCGCTCCGCGATCGCGAGGACGCGCGCGGCCGCGTCGGGTTTGCCGAGGTACGCACCGGACAGGTTGATGGCGATGCGGAACTCACGATCCGCCGGGGCGAACCGCTCGACGGTGTCCCGCAACGCAGTCGCGATGATGTGCTCGGTCACCGCGTCGATCACGCCGATCCGCTCGGCGATCCGGATGAGGCGCTCGGGCGGGACCGTCCCGGTCATCGGTGCGTCCCAGCGGGCCAGGGCCTCGGCGCCGACCACCCGGTCGGTCGTGAGGTCCACGACCGGCTGGTAGGCGAGGTGGAGGAACTCGAACGCCTCGGCGACGTTGAGCACCTCGGTGAGTTGGAGGCGTTGGGCCACCCGGGCGCCGACCTCCGCGTCGAAGACCACCGTCCGGGCTCCGCCGTACCGCCACGCCTCGCGTTCCGCCGCCTCGGCCTCGGCGAGCAGCTCCGCCGCTCGACGGACCGCCCCCCGATCGACGGCGGCGCCGATGCTCGCGGTGATGCGCACCGACCGGCCGGCCATGACGAAGGGTTCCGCGAACGCCTGCTCGAGACCGGCGGTGAACTCCGCGAGCGCGAACTCGGTGGCCTCGGGCACGACGAGCACGGAGAACGCGTCGCTGCCGAACCGTCCGAGGATCGCCGCGTCGGGGGTGGCGGCCCGGAGGCGGGCCGTCACCTCGATGAGCACCTCGTCACCGAGCGCGAACCCGAACGCGTTGTTGATCTCGGTGAAGCCGTCGAGGTCCACGATCACCGCGACGATCGGCACCGGCCGGCGGGCCTCCCGGACCTCGGCGATCACCGACTCGACGTCGGCGGCGAAGGCCGCCCGGTTCAGGAGCCCGGTCAGGCGGTCCGTGCACTCGGCGTGGGCCACCCGCCCCTCGTCGTGTCGCCGTCCGACCGCGGCGGCGATCGTCTCGCCGATCGTGACGAGCACGTCGACGTCGACCCAGGAGAGCTGACTCCGGTGCGTGACGTAGTCGAACCCCATGAACCCGAGGAGTTCGCCGCCCGAGCGCAGCGGCGTGACGATCAACGAGCGGATGCTCTGCGCCGCCAACACCTCGCGGAGTTCCGCATCCTCGTCCGGGATCGCGTCGACGTCCTCGATGAAGACGTGCTCGGACTCCTCGAAGGCGTCGAGCCAGCCCTGTGCGAGATCCCGCGGCATGTTCTGGAGATTGTCGATCTCCGGCGAGATCCCGTCGGCGCACCACTCGTGGGTGTTGTCGACGAACGCGCCCCCGGGTTGGAACTGGAACACGTAGGCGCGGTCGACCCCACAGAACTTCCCGACCTCGGCGAGCGTCTGGTCGATCGCCTCGTCGAGCCCGGCCACGGTCCGACCGGCGAGGGCCTGCATCACCGAGCGCGAGATGTTGTGCAGCCCGACGGCGCGGTCGACCTCAGAGCTCGACAGCGATCGCCGTTCGGGGATGCCGCTCATGCCCGGAACGATAGTGACGTTCCGTCACGGACCCGACCGGCGCCGGCCCAGCCCGACGCGCGGCTGAACTCCCTGCAGGCGCGCGGTCCTCAGACCACGGCCAGACTGCGCACGATCCCGACCGACTCGGCCAGCACGGCTCGCCGGGCCCGAAGCGCCTGCGTCTCCTCGTCGTCGGTCCCGAGGAGCGCGAGGAGCGTGTCGATCGCCGCCACCTCCTCGACCGGGAGTCCCTGGGCCGCAGCCGCCGACAGTGTTCCCCGCACCGCCGCCGCGGCACGGAGCACATCGCCGGCGCGTGCGAGGAGCGCGGCATCGAGGCGCGCGAACCAGATCGGGAGCATGCCGGTGCGCTCGAGCTGGTCGACCCGAGGGCGCGCCGAATCCAACGCGACCCGTGCGGCCGCATCGTCACCGGCGAGGAGGTGTGCCTCGGCGATCCGCAACTCGGTGTCGACGGCCCACGACGCGTGGCCCAGGGCCCGGAAGCCTTCGAGCACATCCTCGAGGAGCTCGAGCGCCCGGGCGGAGTCCCGGCGCCACGCGGCGGCACGACCGAGCCCACTCCGCGCGAGCAGGAGACCGTCCCGGCTCCCGATCGCCCGGAACCTGCGCTGCGCGTCCGAGAAGTCGGCGACCGCCTCGTCGTACCGGCCGAGCCCGGCGAGGCACTCACCGCGGTTGTGGATCGAGAGTGCGGCGCCATCGGCGTCACCACACCGGCCGAAGGCCTCCGCCGCGGACCGGAACAGGTCGAGCGCCGGAGCCGGTCGATCGGCATCCATGTTCGCGACACCGAGATTGAGGTCGAGGCAGGCACGCCGGAAGTCGTCGCCGGAGCGTGCCATCGCCGTGCGGGCACGCGTCGCGTAGGGCTCGCCGTCCGGATGCCCGAGGAAGGCGGTCATCGTCGCCGCTTGGAGGAGCGCCTGGGCCGCGCGCTCCCCGCCGATCACCTCTGCGCGTTCCAGCACCCGCAACGAGACGCCGAGCGCGGCGCGATTGCGGTCCTGATGGTGCAGCGTGGATGCGTAGGCGAGGTGGGCCTCGATCTCCTCCGACTCCTTCGCCGGCGAATCCGCGCACCGTGCACAGGTCGAGATCGCCCGCCGGTACCAGCGCAGCGACTGCGGGAGGGCACCCCCACGCGCCGTGACCTCTCCCCGCTTGCGCAGGACGCGGGCCCGCTCGACGCTCGGATCCTCGGTCAGGCGCTGGGCCCGGGCGAACCACCGCTGCGCTGCGTCGCGCTCCCCGATCCGGTACGCGAGGTCGCCCGCCTCCTCGCAGAGGGCCACGACCTCGGACCGGTCGACCCGATCGATGCGATCGGCCACCCCGATCGCATCGACGGCGAGGGCGTACCCGTCGACCGGTGCGGACCGGTCGACCGCATCGCGCAGGGCCCGACGGGTCCACTCCCATGCCAGATCGAGCGCGCGGCCGGTGACAGCGTGGAACGCGAGCAGGGCCGCGTCCGGGGTCGCCCCGCCGGCGAGTCGATGCGCGACCGCGGCATGCAACGCGCGACGGCGGGTGAGCGACAACCCCTCGTAGGCGATCTCCCGGAAGGCCGGCTCACGGAACTCGGCCACGCCGTCGGCGACGACGACGAACTCCTCGGTGCCGACCCAGGCGTCCTCCTGCGCGGCACCGGGATCGCCGATCACGTCGGCGAGCAGTCCGAGATCCACCCGGCGCCCGAGCACCGCCGCCTCCCGGAGCAGGAGACGCGGCCGGGTCGGCACCGCATCGATCCCGGCGGCCACGACCCGCTCGACGGTCTCCGGCAGCGCGCCACCGCTCTGCGCCGCCCCGGCGAGACCCCGGAGGAAGAACGGATTGCCCGCGCCGAGCACGAGCACACGCTCGAGCACGTGCTCACCGATCGGCGCGTCATCGGTGAGATCGATCACGAGATCCCGCGCCGCCGCCGCGCCGAGCGCAGCCAGTTCGAGCCGTCGCCGGTCCAGGTCGTCGAGGTCGCACTCGTCCCGGTGCGCGATCACGACACCGAACGGAGCGCCGAGCCCGACCTGCCGTGCGAGCCGACGCGCGAGGGACTGCGACGCGTCGTCGAAACCCCCGAAGGAGTCGAGCACGAGGGTCGTTCCGGGATCCAGCGATGCCGCGAGCAGTTCGGCGACGACCTCGTCACGCCGGTCCGCCACGAAGTCCGGGCCGAGCGCATCGACCTCGGCCGTCCGACCCGCAGTGGCCCCGATGGCCTCGGCGAGCAGCGGGAGCCACGGTCCGAGCCGAGCGGCGTGGGCAGCGACCCGCGCCGCGAGGGCGGCCCCGGCCGCCCCGGGGGATGCGTCGTCGTCGATCATCAGCGCACGCCGCACCAGCTTGCGGGCCGCAGCGAGTGGTCGGTGCTTGGCGTAGGGCTCGCCCGTGACCCGGACCACCCGGCCGCCCCGGGCCGCCACGACCTCGTCGACCAGGCGGGTCTTGCCGATGCCGGCCGGGCCCGTCACCTCGATGACCTCGCCGGCCTCGAGCGCCGCGAGGAGCGCGGCGGCCTCCGCGTCGCGACCCACCATCGGCGTGGCGCGTGCGTCAGCGACGTCGGCGGCCGACCGGATCTCGATCAGATCCACCGTCTCGACCGGCGCCGCCTTGCCCTTCGCGCGGAACGGCGCACACGGCTCGGTGCGCACCCGGCCGCGCACCCGCTGGAGCAGGGGCGCGTGGACGAGCAACTGCCCCGGGGCGGCGTGGGCCATGATGCGCGCCGCGAGGTTCGTCGCGTCGCCGCTGATGCTGTACGTGCGTCGCTGCGGATGCCCGACGTCGCCCGTGAAGTTCCGGCCCCGGTTCACCCCGATCGCGAGATCGAGGCCGAGATCGGCATCGAGGATCTCCCGGGCCGCCACGAGGAGGCGGTCCTCGTCGTCCTCGTGGGCGACGGGCGACCCGGCCACGAGGACGAAGTCGGCCGCGCCGGGGAGAGCATCCGCACCCACCCAGAGCAGTCCGTACTCGTCCTGCACCCGCTCGATCTCGACCGCGAGCGCCTGCAGACGCTCGACCGTCGCCACAGCGCCATCGTTCGCCAACCGCCCGTCGAGGTCGCGCACCCCGACGAACGCGAGGCTCAGCTGACGGTGCTCACCCGGGATCGCCCCGGCCGCGAGCAGGTCACGCACCGGCTCCGGCACGCACGCGCGCGCGATCTGCGGGTCCACCTCCCCGTCGAAGTCACCGTCGTCGGTCCCCGGGTCGAGCGGCACCCGGAGGAGACGCGCCATGCCCGTACCGGTCGGCCTCGACCACGCGGCCGGGAGGAGCGCTGCGGTCTCGGGTGTCACGAGGACCTGGGTGGCCTCGGCCTCCTTCTCGGCCGCGAGCGCGCGACTGATGTGCTCGCCGAGCGCGAGGACGACGCACTGACGCGACCCGAGGCGGGCGAAGGTCGCCGGCCCCGCGTGCATGCCGACCGACATCCGGAGGCGGACCCGGCCGATCTCCGATGTGATCGATCCGTGGTCCCGGATGAACCGCTGCATCGCCACCGCGGCGTGGGCGGCTCGGACCGGGTGCCCGTCACCGGTGAAGTGCACGAGGATCGCGTCGCCGCTGAACTGCAGGACGTCCCCGCCCTGCGCTCGTGCGGCGGTGATGAGCCCGACGAAGAGCATGTCGGCGATCTCCGTGATCGCTTCGGCTCCCTCGGGCCCGAGGCGGGCGAGGCGCTCGGTCAGGCGGGTGTACCCCGAGACGTCGAAGAACCCCAGCGTCCCGTCGACGACCTGGAAGGGCACGCCGTCGGGCCACCGGTGTGCGAGCCGCGACCCGAAGACCGCGAGCCGCCCGTCTCCCCCCGCGCCGACCACCGTGGAGCCGTCCTCCGTCGAACCGGCGAGCCACCGCCCGCGCCGTGACGCGGACGGTAGCGCGCGGAACTCAGTCGTCGTTGAGGATGGTGACGGTACCGACGGAGCGCAGGACACCGGTTCCGGTGAGCACGACCTGGAACGTCTCGTCGGCCTCGTTCGCCGTGTCGGGCTGGATCGGGATGCTGAGGACCTTCCAGTACGAGGCCGCTTCGAACTTCAGCGTGCCGGAGGTCTTCACGTAGTCGCCCGTCGCACCGGCCCGGGCCGCTTCGGTCGCGCCTCCCGCCACCGTGCGCGTCGTGTAGTTCACCGACACCGCCTTGGACTGCGGACCCGAGAGCCGTACGAGCAGTTCCACGTTGCGGGTCCCGGTGTTGCCCTCGACGATCTTCGCGTCGCCGATGGTGATGCGCGGCTGCACCATCGTGATGCCGTCGTCGTTGAGGATCACGCCGGTACCGACCGAACGACCGAGGGGCACGACCGTGGCCTTCGTGAGCACGAGTTCCATGCGCTCGTCCGACTCAGCCGTGAGATCCGGCGTCACGTTCACCTCCACCGTCGCGGCGAGCGATCCGGCCGGGATCGTCACCGAGGCGTTCGTGGCGGCCTTGAAGTCCGAGCCCGGGCTGGCCGGGACCACCCCGGTCGAGGCCGTGACCGTCCGGGTCGAGTAGGTGACCACCACGTTCGAGGTCTGTGCGGCGGTCAGGGTGACCCGGAAGCGCAGCGACCCGTTCTTCGAGTCACCCTCCCCGACGCTGCTGTCCCCCACGTTGACGCTCACCCGCGCCAGACCCGGGATGGTCGCGGTGCCGAGGGGCTTGGCGAGGTCGGCGTTCGTCGCCGAGTCGACCACGAGTCCGAAGGACTCCGTGAACTCGCGTTCGGTGTCCGCGAGCACCGGCACCTCGACCACCTTGGTGGTCTCGCCGGGTGCGAACGTCAATCGCCCGGCGACCGGCAGGAAGTCCGAGAGCGCCGTCGCCGAGGCGTCCGCCGTCCGGTACGCGACCGTGACCGGTACGGAGGTCGCGGCGCTCAGCGTGACCGGGAACGACGCGTTCGCCGTCCCGGTCGCGGGCTCGGCGATCGTGATGTCGCCCACGGTCACCGTCGGTCGCACGACGGCCGGGAAGAGCGAGCCCTTGTTCGAGGCCACGCCCACGTTCCCGTTCACGTCGACCACCTGCACGTAGTAGGGGGTCGTCGTGGCCGACGACGCGACCGTCGCGGTCCCGGTCCACCGGGTCCCCGCCCCTGCGGTGAGGTCGACCCGACGCCAACCCGTCGAGTCCCGGAAGAGGACGACGACGCGCCCGATGCCGGCGCCGTCGGCGGCGTCGACGTCGAACGTCGCGACGCGGGTCGTGCCGTTCACCCGGGCGTCGACTCCGAGGATCGTCGGCTCGGTGAAGTCACCACTCGCCGAGTAGAGGACGCTGCCCTCGACCCGGGAGAAGAGTTCCTGCGTGCCGGTGCCCGCGGTGTCGCGCGAGCCGTTCGACTCGAACCGGCCGGGGGTGAGCACGATGCGCTGCCGCTGCTTCGGTCCGTTCGTGGCGAACGGAGCCCCCGACGGATCGGAGTAGGTGCTGATCGTTGCGAAGCGGGCCGGGAACGCCACATCACCGGCCACGATCTCGGGCGCGGTGGCCGCGTCGTCGACCGTCGCGCGAGCCCACGCGGCGTCGAACCCGGTCAGCGGATTGCCCGCATCGGTGAGCGCCGTGATGAGCGCACCGTGGGCCGGGAGCAACTGCCCGTTCGTCCGCGCCGTGACGTCGCGGTCGACGCGGGGCTGCGTGGGCCGGCCGGGGAGCGTGAGCGGCAATTGGCCGGCGACCTCGTACCACGCACCGTCCGGACCGGTGCGCTGGGTCAGCGCGCCCGACATCGGGATGGCGGCGGCTCCCGGGTTCGCCTGGTCGTAGACGAACGACGCCGACGACACCCCACCGGTACCGGCGGTCGGCGTCACGTCGGTGGGCGCCGGACGCGTGACCGCCGCCCCACCCACCCTGAAGAACGGGAGGCCGTACAGGTTCATGCTCTCGAGCACCTTGTCGTCGTAGGTGCCGTAGAGACCCTGGGTCGAGAAGTACGTCTGCTTCGCCCGGACGAGGGCATCACCGATGGTCACTGCGCCGTCGAGCTCGCCCGCGAAGAACCCGATGAGACGGTCGTGGAGCTGCACGCCCGAGTCGTCGCCGTACCCGAACCCGGTCGCTGCGAGGTACACAGCACCTCGGGCGAGCAACTGCTCCGGGAAGTCGGCGCCCCCGCGGGCATCGCTGAGTCCGGCGTGGCACCCCATCGAGAACACGAGGTTGGTACCGGCCGGGAGCGCGGCCGCGAGTTCGGCCGGGGTGAAGAGATCCGCCCCGTCGGCGGAGCCCTGGGCCGAGACGCCCGACAGGTGGTCGGCGTGCATGAACAGGTTGGTCACCCTCGCCTGGGTGGCCGCGATGCTGCCGGCACCCGTGAGGAGGTTCGCGCTCGTCCACGTGTCGTTGATGAGTTCGACCGGCGTCACGGGGTCGTCCCCGTTCGCCGTCGTGAGCTTCGTCGCCAACGTCGACTTCACCGCGGTCGCCCCGGGCTTCATCCAGTCGTAGCCCGTCACGAGGGCCTTCGACGGGTCGAGCACACCACCACTGGTGAGGTAGGTGTCGATCACCTCGGTCATCTGCGCCGGGGTCTCGACGAGACGTCCGACGGCGAGATCTTCGACGTACAGGCGCCGGTTGAGCCACGGGATCGGGTCGAGGTCGCCGTACGCCGCGTCCGTGAGGAAGTGGCTCGTGGCGAACGCCGCGCCGATCGGCGAGCCGGGATCGAACGCGTCGGCGTACTGCGACTCGTTCCCCGAGCGCGTCGTGTCGACCGCACGGGCCATCGGGACCACGTCGTCGGAGCCGACGACGACCACGTTCGCGATCTGCGGGTGCGCCGCCACCCCGGGCAGGGAACCGTTGCGCAGCCCCTGCACGAGTTCGGAGATGCGTCGCACCACCGTGTTCGTGAGGGTCGGGTCGCACGGCTTCGCCGCGAGCGCCGCGTACGCACCGGCCACATCCGGGTACCCGGCGTTGCGGGCGGGGCTCGAGCCCTCAACCGGGAGCACGACGCCCCGTACGGAGGGATCGGCGGCGAGCGTCGCCACCTTCGCGAGCAGCGCGCTCACATCGGCCCCTGGGAACTGGTCCCCGAGGCGCTGGAGGTTGACGAGGAACACCGTCCGGACGTCGGCCGGGACCGTCGTGAGGTCCGGCAACGTGCCCGGCGCCCCCGAGAACGGGTGGTCGTACGGCAGGCACTGCGGCACGGCCGTGGCCGCGACCTCACGGACCCGGAGCACGTACGGCAGGTTCGAGACCGCCCCGCGGTAGGCGCTCACCTGCACGAAGTTCGCGCCACGACCGATCGCGTTCTCCTCATCCACCACGCTCGACGTCGCCGAACGCGCCACGACCGTGGTGCCGGCCGGTGCCCCGACCGGTACATCGGCGGAGAGTTCAGGTCGAGGCGCGACCTGATTGCTGGTCGGATCGATGCCCTCATCGTCGATCGGCGCCACCTGCGGCGCGATCGCGCGCGAGGCCACCGGGCTGATCCCACTCGTCGGGGTGTCCTGCGGCGGACCGAACAGCACGAGGTCGCCGTCCCCGGCGAGATGGCTGAGACGGACACCCACCTGGGTGTCGACCGATCGGGGCGAGAACGAGTAGAGGTCGACGTCGCCGCCGTCGGCGAGGTAGCCGAACTGCAGGCGGTCGGACGCGATGGACGCCGCAGTCCCCGCGTTCGATCCGGGGTCGGTGCCCTCCACCACCCGGACCTCGAGCGGGGTCGCGTCCGTTCCGACGGTCTCGACCTCGACGCGGGCCGAGACCTGACCGGCCCCGAGCCCGAGGCTCGGGATCACCCGAGCGACGACCGAGTAGTTCGTGTTCGAGGTCACTCCGGACACGCCGACGATGAGCAGCGTCGCGTCCTCGCTCACCTGCTCGTCGAGGACGCGGACCGTCGGGGTGCCCGTCCCGGTCACCCGCAACGGCGCGAGCCCCGACCGGACCGTCGGGTCGAGGCGGAACCCGGCCGGCATCCGCACCAGCACGCGGGCGTCGAGGCCGGCGATGGTCCCCGTGGCCTGCGCCTGGAAGGTGGTGGTGTAGTCGACCGTCGTCACCGGGTCGGCGAAGCGCGCGAGCCCCGCGGCCTCGAGGTCGAGTTCCTCCCACGGGAAGTCGATCGCATCGAGGTAGCCGGTGACGACGTCGTTGACGGTGATCCCGTACAGCACGATCGAGCCGAGATCGGAGAGCGCCAGCGGTCCCAGCGCCGGGTCCTTGAAGTGCTTGCCGAGATCGGCGAGGGTCGCCGTCGGCCGGATCGCCCCGGCGTCGACCGCCGCACCGAGGTCCGCACCCGGGCAGGTGAACGACGCGGAACAGACCGCGAACACGGCGAGTTCCGCATCCGTGAAGTCGTCGAGCGGCACCGCACGGAGCGCCGATGCGGTACGGACCGCACCGTCGAGCGCCGAGGCGCCGAGCCGGGTCACGTAGAGGTTCAGGTCGTCGAGCAGGGTGTCGAGGACGGGTGCGCTCTGCAGCTGGAGGGTGAAGAAGTTCCGTCCGACATCGATCTGACGGAGCTCCGGGTGCTCGGCGAGCAGCAGCGCCGCATCCGGGATCATGTCGAGTTCCATGAGCGTGCGGCCCGTGCCGTCCGCACCGAACTCGGCGCAGGTCCGGCCGGTGACCGACGCGAACTGCGTGCACCACGGCACGAACGGCGCGGCGGTGAGGTCGCTCACCGGCGTGTTGCCGAGTTCGAAACCGACGGGCGTGATCGCGATGAGCGGCGAGTCGTCGAGCACGAGGTCGCCGACCGTCAGATCGGCGAGCGCCGGCGAAGCGGCCTGCGCGGTGTAGAGGTCGAGCAGTGCCCCGACGCTCACCGACTGGATCGGGATGCCGTCCAACGGCGTGCCCGCAAGCAGGGCCGGCCAACCCCCATCCGTCGTCACGCCGATCTGGGACAGCGGCGCGTCGCGGACCGCATCGACGGTCCCGAGCCGGGTGGCGAGCGACGACACGAGCGTGCTGGCGACGTCCCGGAGCCTGGTCCCGCCGGGCCGCAACCTCGTGCCCCCCGGCCGCAGCTTCGTCCCGCCGGGTCGCAACTTGGTGCCCCCCGGCCGCAACTTGGTGCCCCCCGGAGCGGTCGACACGTCGAGTCCGAACCCGCGCAGGGCATCCGTGGGGATCGCGTTGATCGCCACGCTCGTCGCTCCCGGCGGCGTGTTCAGGGTGCTCGCCGCCAGGCTGACGGTCACGCCCGTGAGCGCGTTCCCGAAGCGCGTCACGTAGACGTCCTCGGCGCCCGCGAACGTGTTCGTGTCCGCCGCGATGAGCGGATCGGGCGAGGTGAACACGACGGTCGGGCGCGCCTGCGCGATCATCACCGTGCGCACGCGCGCGTCGGTCCCGCCGGAGTCCTTCACGGTCAACGAGGTCCCGTCCGTGAACCGCACGTACCCCGTCATGAGCGGGAAGTCGATGTCGTTGATGTAGGAGACCGTCCCGTCGTTCGCCACGTCCGGCGCGCCGGCCCAGCTCGTCGGGACGGCGTTCGACATGAGGGTGAAGCCGCCGTCGGCCGCCTCGTCGTACACACCGTTGTTGTTGCCGTCACGATCACGGCGGTAGACCCGGCTCGTGCCGGTCGCCGACGGGAGGGACGCATCGTCGCTGGCGATGGTGACGAATCGCCCGTTCGCGCTCATCGCACCGAACGATCCGCCGGCGAACGTGGCGAGCCCGGCGTTGCGGGCCGCCGCCGTCGAGGTACCGGTGTTCCGGTCCCAGATCGCGACGTCGGGCCGTGCGTTCGTGTCGGCCGCGTTGATGCCGGACACGGTCGAGAACGCCACGAAGCGACCGTCGTCACTCACCCGCGGTCCGCAGGCCCGCACCGCGCTGCCGTAGGCGAGGTACCCGCACGACGTCGTGGAGGTGAGCACCGAGCCGCCGCCCCCCCGACTCACCCAGGTCGTGGACACGCCGCCGGGCTCATCGAACACGCCGTTCGCGTCGGCATCGCGGTCACGCAACCACACGACGTTGAAGTAGCTGCCCTCGATCTGCGGGCCGCCGAACGACGGTGCATCGGATTCGAACGCCACGAACCGACCCGTCGAGGAGATCGACGAGCGACCGGTGGTGCAGCCGTCGGCCGGGACGCTCTCGGTCGATCCGAGCGTGCCCGTCGCACTCACGAGTCGCGTGGCCGTCGCACCCGGTTCGTCGAGGATGCCATCGCCGTCGGTGTCACGGTCGCGGACGTAGACCTCGACCCCGTCGCAGCCGTCACTCCCGGCGATGCCCGGGAGGATGCTCCCGAGCGCGGTGAAGGTGACGTACCGACCCGTCGCGCTGATCGAGGGATCCGCGGCGCTGTAGGGCTGGAGACCGGTCTCGCCCCGACTGACGAGGTGCGTCTCCCCCGAGACGAGGTCGCGGACGTACACGTCCTCCTGACCGAAGTTCGAGTCCTCGGGAACGAGGGACCCGCGCGTGACGAACGCCACGTGCTGTCCGTCGGCCGAGATCGCCGGTGCGCAGTCCTTGGCCGACCACAGACCGTCGTAGTTGCTGCACGAGCCGTTCGTGATCTGCTCGCCGTCGGGCCCGACGCTCGCACGCTCGAGACTCAGCGCGATGGGCGCGGCGCCGGCGCCCGGCGCCGTCGCGAGTTCGATGCCCACCATGCCGCTGACCCCGATGACGGCGGCGAGCAGCGCCGAGCCGATACGACGGATCGGCCCGCCGCGCGAGATGTCCTGCCGTGCCTGCACCGTGCGCCCCCCGCCCACGGCCGGATGCCGCGATCCGGCCGAAATTACCCACGGAGGGTGGTACCCGGCAAGACCCAGCACTGCGGAGCGTGGCGGGACTCTGACGGCGTGGCCCGCCCGGATCAGGCCCAGTGCCGCGCACCCCCGCTTGCGATCCAGGCGTCGAGGATCGGGCCGGCATCCCGCTCCCCGCCGACGACGAGATCCTCGAACCGGTCGAAGTCGAGGAGGCTCACCCCCTCGAGACCGGGGCGCACGTAGCAGTCGCCGCGATCACCCGGGTCGCCGGCGCCGAGTTCGGTGAGGCGCATCAGGAGTTTCGGCAGCCCGAACGCGCTCCCGAGCGCCCGGCGCCGAGCACCCTGGGTGAGGGCGCGCCATCCGGAGACCGCACCCTCGGCCGAGCCGCCCGCCCCGGTGAACTCCTTGTTCGCACCGACGTCGATGGCGATCACGGTGATGCCCTCGTGGAGCGAGCGCATCGTGCTCACCGGCATGTTGTCGAGGACCCCACCATCGACGAGTGTCTCCCCCGCATCGTTGTGCATCGGCGGGAAGATCCCGGGCACCGAGAAGCTCGAACGGATCGCAACCCAGGCCGGCCCCGTCGTGTGCACGTCGAGCGCTCGGGTCGACAGGTTCGTCGACACGCAGAAGAAGTTGAGCCAGCCGTCCTCGAGGTCGAGGCCGCCTGCGCCGTCCTTGATCCGTTCGGTCACCCGACCACCTGCCGCCACCGACACGGTCGGGAGCGTGATGTCGACCGGGGAACGGTCGAGCACCGCCGCCCGGATCTGGGTCGCGATCGCGTCCGGCGAGTCGCCGCGCGCCACCGCGCCACCGACGATCGATCCGATGCTCGCTCCGCCGACCGCGTCGATCGGGATGCCGCGGGCCTGCAGCGCTCGGAGGACACCGATGTGCGCGATGCCCCGAGCGCCCCCGCCGGAGAACACGACACCGACTGCACGACCAGTGACCAGTCGCGCCACGCGCTCGAGGTCGGTCGCGGACCCCGAACGCACGTTGTGGTGACGATCGACCGGGCGTGGCGCGAGCCACCACCGGGTGTTCCGGGGCGTGGCTGCCGCGGCCGGGTGCACCAGCACCAGCTCCGTCCGGGGCCGCGTGGCTCCGGTGCCCTCAGCGATCGCCGTCTCGATCGGACGAACGCTCGGGGCATGGGAAGCATCCGCCACCAGCACGATCCGGTCGGCCTGCTGCGCGCACGCGTCGGTCCAGGCCGACGCCACGGCATCAGCGAGGAACACCGCGCCGCCCGACCGGGTCGCGAGACCCTCGCACCACTCCTGCAGCGCACCGGGGGGCGCGTCGGCACCGACCTCGGCGCGCGCCTCGTCGCCGTTTCCGGGGCGTGCGCCGGCCACCGTTCGCGCCAGGGTTGCGGCGAGATCGGCCGCCGCCGTGAGCGTCGTCGGGGTGTCGGTCACCGGCACCACGACCACGGTGGCGCCCGCGTCGGTCGGCCCGCGACCATGCGCGGTCGCCACCAACTTGCGGATGAGCACGGTCGACACCGCCCGCATCGCGCCGGCATGCTCCGCCACCAGGGCGTCGAACGCCGCCAGCGGGAGGATCGCCAACCTCGAGTCGCGGATCGCGACCACATCCGCGGAGCGCGGGCCGTCCGTGATGAGGGCCATCTCCCCTGCGACCTCACCCCGGCCGACCTCACCGAGCACGGTTCGTCCGCCGTCGTCCCCGACGAGCTCGACGCGGAGCCGACCGCGGACGACCATGAGCAGTCCGTCTGCCCGGGCGCCTTGGTGGATCACCGTGGTGCCGCGCCGCACTTCGCGGATCTCCATCGCCGCGACGACGGCGGCGCGTGCGTCGGCCGAGAGCGGCCCGAACACCGCGCTCGCTTCGACGAGTTCCGCGAGGCGGTCCGGCGTCGGACTCACGCGAGGATCAGGATCCGTCACGGACGAGACGCGCCTCGCGCAGCTCGCCTGCCATCGCGATGAGCATCTGCTCGGCGAGATCCGGGAACTCTCGCAGCATCGTGCGGAACATCCGGATACCGATGACCGCGACCTTCACGTCGGTGAGGGCGGTCACCGTGGCGCTCCGCGGCTGGCCATCGAGGACCGCGAGCTCCCCGAAGTAGGAGCCCGGACCACTCCGATCGATCTCCACGCCGCCGCGCTGCACGGCCACGTCGCCCTCGAGGACGACGAAGAGCGCGTCCCCGGCCTCCCCCTCAATGACGAGATCGATACCCGCAGCGGCGTCGACCACCTGCGCGTGCCGCGCCACGGCACGACGTTCCGCTGCGGTGCAGTGCGAGAACAGCCGTACGCCGTCGAGCGCTTCGGCGAGTTGCTTCTTGACGCCCACGTACATCCCCCCGATGCGCGACACGTGCTGTGGTCGATGTGGTAACCATCCGCAGCGTTCGCGCCATCGATGCTGCGAACGGTTCGCACGATAAACGCGCGATAAATGGGGGGCAACATGCGTCGACTCGCCATCTTGGTGGTGCGCCGACGGTGGTGGGTGATCGTCGCCGCAGCGATCCTCCTGCCGCTCGCGGCGTTCGTCGCCAAGGACACTGCGCACCACCTCTCACCGACGGGGTATCAGGACCCCGGCGCGGAGTCGTCGCGGGCGACGCGCTCCATCACCGCGGAGTTCCCCGACGCCGCCCAGTCCGACTTCGTCGTCATCGTGACCGCGCGTGATCCGGGCAAGGTGGACGCTCCCGAGGTCGCCACCGCCGCGGCCGCGCTCGCCGAACGCCTCGGGCGCGCTGAGGGCGTCGCCTCGGTCAACTCGTACTGGTCGCTCGGCAATGCACCGCCGCTGCGCAGCCGTGACGGCTCCAAGGCACTCATCGTGTCCGCACTCCGCGGGGACGAGGGCGAGAAGACGGAACGCGCACTCGAACTCCTCAAGGAGTTCACGGTTCGCAACGACCGAATCTCGACCGCCATCTCCGGTCGCGCCGCGGTCACCGGTCAGATCGCCGAACAGGCCGAGCGAGACCTTCAGCGGGCCGAACTCATCACCGCCCCCATCACGTTCATCGCCCTCGTCGTCGTGTTCGGCAGCGTCGTCGCCGCGCTCCTCCCCCTCGGCGTGGGCGGCATCGCCGTACTCCTCACGATGGTCTTCCTGACCGTGCTCGCCTCGGTGACCACCGTCTCGGTGTTCGCGCTCAACCTCACGACCGCGCTCGGCCTCGGGCTCGCGATCGACTACTCGCTGTTCGTCGTCTCCCGGTACCGGGAGGAGATCGGCCACGGCGTATCGACGCCGATCGCGGTCGGCCGGACGATGCAGACGGCAGGTCGTACGGTCGCATTCAGCGCCGGGACCGTCGCCATCTCACTCGCGTCGCTTGCGATCTTCCCCGTCCCCTACCTGCGGTCCTTCGCGTACGCCGGCGTGGCGGTGGTGCTCCTCGCCGCCGGCGCCGCGATCGTCGTGCTCCCGGCGATCCTCGCCGCGCTCGGGCCACGGGTCGACGCGGGCCGGATCCTCCACACGGCGCCCACCACCGACTCCGGCTTCTGGCGCCATCAGGCCGAGCGGGTGATGCGCCAGCCGACCGTCTACGCGCTCGGCGTGACCGCCCTGCTGGCGCTCCTCGCCATCCCGTTCTTCCACTTCAATCCGGGGCTCGCTGACGACCGCATCGTGCCGCGCAGCGTGTCGAGTCGCGCCGCCACCGACGAGATCCGGGAGAACTTCTCGAGCCGCGAGGCGGATGCGCTCACGGTGTTCGTGCCCGGATTCCCCGTGAGCCCGGACCGAGCGGCGCTCGACGCGTTCGCGAAGCGACTCGTCGTGATCCCCGGTGCCTCCCGGGTCGACGCTGCGACCGGGTACTACCTGCCGGTCGACGGCGAGGCGGTGGTCGCACCGCGCAACGAGATCTCGACCCGCTTCGATCCGCCGCGGGGCGCTCGCGGCACCTGGTTGTCGATCGTCCCCACCGTGGAGCCCTACAGCGATGCGGGCGCCCGCCTCGTCCGGGACGTGCGCGCAACAGCCGCGCCGTTCACGTTCGAGGTCGCCGGGCCGAGTGCGCAGTTCGTCGACACCCGGAACTCCGTGATCCAGCGGCTCCCGTGGGCACTCGGCGCGATCGCGCTCTGCACCTTCATCCTGCTGTTCCTCATGACCGGCTCCATCCTCGTGCCACTCAAGGCGTTGCTGCTCAACATGCTGAGCCTCACGGCGACCTTCGGCGCGATGGTCTGGATCTTCCAGGACGGCCACTTCTCCGGCTTCCTGAACTTCACCCCGACCGGCAGCCTCGACATCTTCACGCCGATCCTCATGTTCTGCATCGCGTTCGGACTCTCGATGGACTACGAGGTGTTCCTGATCTCGCGCATCAAGGAGGAGTACGACCTCGAGCGCGACAACGAGCACGCCGTCGCGGTCGGGATCCAGAAGACCGGTCGCATCGTGACCGCCGCCGCCCTGCTGCTCACCATCGTGTTCGTCGGCATCGCGACGTCCCAGGTGTCCCTGGTGAAGACCATCGGCATCGGCCTCACCCTCGCGGTGCTCGTCGACGCGTTCCTCATCCGGGCCACGCTCGTACCGGCGTTCATGAAGATGGCCGGTCGTCTCAACTGGTGGTCGCCGAAGTCCCTGCGGCGTTGGCACCTGCGCTACGGCATCTGGGAGAACGAGCCCATCGCGCTCCTCGACCGGCAGTTCGAGGCGAGCGTCCGCTGAACCCTGGGCCCCGGGGCCCATTTCGCGGGTGGCGCCCGATCCCCCGTCAAGCCCCACACATCCGGAGCCGATGGGATCCCCATCGGACGGAGCCGCGGGAGCGGAGGGGATCACGATGATCGGGAGGATGTTGCTCGCCAAGGCGGCCGCCGCAGGGTTGGCCGTCAGTGCCGGCATCCCCGCGATCGCTGCGGTCACCTCCGTTCCTGCGCCGGTCGCCGCGCCGATCGCGGTCGCCGCACCCGTCGTCGCCGCCCCGGGCGCCCCGGCCGCCGCCCCCGTGCCCGTCGCGCCCGCACCGGAGATCGGGGCGCCGCCCGCACCCGCACCCGCCCCGGAGCCGGCCGTCGTCGAGATCGAGCGCGCCGCCACCCCCGCCGTCGCCCCCGCCCCCGCCCCGCGTCCGGTGGCGCCCGCACCGGGCGTCGCGCCCGCGCCCCGCTGGGAGCACGACGATGAGGACGAGTACGAGGACCACGAGGACGAGGCCGACCACGACGGCGACGAGTCCGGACGGGTCGAGCCCGACCGCGGCCGGGGTCACGACGACGACTGAGCCCCGCCCCACCGATCGCCCCCCAGCGCGTCGCCGCCGCTGAGCCCCCGGGCCGGCGGCGTCGGCGCGTCCGGGGCTCTAGCGTCGCCGGGGTGGATGCGACCGAACCGGTCCTGATCGCGCTCGGGGCGCAGCACGCCGAACTCTCGCGACTCCTCGGGTCCCTGGACGATGTCGCATGGCGGTCCGCGACGCCGTGCGAGGGTTGGGACGTCGCCGACGTCACCGTGCACCTCGCGCAGAGCGACGAGGCCGCCGTCGCGAGCCTCGAGGGACGGCTCGTCGCCCGCTCCGACGGCACACTGCTCGACGGGTCGACCGCCGACGTCGACGCCCTCGCGGAGCGCATGGTGCTCGACGCCCGCGCCCTGACGCCCGACGCGGTGCTCGACCGCTGGCGCGACGCGGCGGCTCGCCTGCGCAAGGTGAGCGAGGGCGTCGCGCCCGACACCAGGTGCCAGTGGATGGTCGGCACGCTCGCGGCCCGCACGCTCGTCACGACGCGGCTCGCCGAGGCCTGGATCCACACCGGCGACATCGCCGCCGCGCTCGGCGCCGAGCAGGAGATCGACGATCGGATCGGCCACATCGCTCGACTCGCATGGCGCACGGTGCCCTACTCGTTCACCCGCGCGGGGCTCGCCGTGCCCACGCCGGTCGGCTTCGACCTCGTGCTGCCGTCGGGCGCCCACCTCGCACTCGGGGTCGACGGCGCCGCGACCGTCGTACGCGGCACTGCGCTCGACCTCTGCCGGGTCGCCGGCCGGCGCGCTCCGGCATCCGACACCGCGC
>JBJTWK010000082.1:0-11115 GCA_046081705.1 Actinomycetes bacterium
GACGTCCCCGAGTTCCTCCGCTGAACCCGGCGCGGTCGGGCCCGCCCGACTCCGCACCGTGCTGACGTCGATCGACCTGGGCTGCGCCCGGGTCTGGTGCACCGATCGTCGGGGCGGCGTGTCGCGCCCGCCGTACGACTCGATGAATCTCGCCGTGCATGTCGGTGACGACCCGCTCGACGTGCGCCGCAACCTGATGCACCTCGCCCACGCGTGCGAGGGCACGCCCGTCGACCCCGACGCCTGGGTGTTCGTCAACCACGTGCACGGCACCGACGTGCTGCGCCTCGAATCGGCGCCGGCGGGCCGGCCGGACGCCGACGGCGCGGCCACCGACGTGGTCGGTCTGCCCCTCGTGGCGATCGGCGCCGACTGTGCGCCCATCGCACTTGCGAACGACACCGCGTGCGCCGCCATCCACTCGGGCTGGCGCGGCCTCGGGGCCGGGGTCGTGGCCGAGGGGGTCGCGGCGGTGCGCGCGCTCGGGTCGGGGCCGGTCCGGGCCCTCGTCGGTCCGTGCGTGAGCGCCGCGCACTACGAGTTCGGCGCCGACGACCTCGCGCGCCTCGCCGACGCGCTCGGGCCGGAAGTGGTGGGCGAGACCGACGCCGGGCGGCCCGCGCTCGATCTGCGGGCGGGCATCCACGCCGCGCTCCGCGCGGCCGGGGTGGTCGAGGTGCTCGACGACGCGCGTTGCACCGTGGCCGACCCGACGCTCTTCTCCTTCCGGCGGGACGGCGTCACGGGGCGTCAGGGCATGGTCGTCATGAGGATCCGGTGACCGGGGTCGACCCGGGACGGGCCGCCGAGCTCGCGGCGAACCTCGCCGAGGTGCGCGATCGGGTCGCGGCGGCGGCCCGGCGCGCGGGGCGCGATCCGGCGTCGGTGCGGCTCGTCGGCGCGTCGAAGACCGTGGGGGCCGAGGAGCTCGCGGTCGTGGTGCGGCTCGGGCTCGTCGAACTCGGGGAGAACCGGGCCCAGGAACTCCTCGCCAAGGCGCCCGTGCTCGCCGGGCTCGATGCGGCTCCGACCTGGCACTTCGTGGGCCGGCTCCAGCGCAACAAGGTCGGGGCCCTCTCGCCGTACGTGGCCCTCTGGCACACCGTGGACCGGCTGCCGCTCGGCGAGGTCATCGCCCGGCGCGCCCCCGGGGCCCGCGTGCTCGTCGAGGTCAACCTGGGCGAGGAGCCGCAGAAGGGCGGTGCCGCCCCGTCCGAGGTGCCGGCGCTGGTCGATGGGCTCGCAGGGCTCGGCCTCGACGTCGCCGGCCTCATGACCGTCGCCCCCCTCGAGGGTGAGCCGGCCCGCTGGTTCGACGCGCTCGCCGGCCTGGCCGCTCGGCTCGGTCTCGCCGAACTCTCCATGGGGATGAGCGGCGATTTCGAGACGGCCATCGCCCACGGCGCCACCATCGTGCGGGTGGGCACGGCCCTCTTCGGATCCCGACCGCGCGCCTGAACGCCGGTCCGGCGCGGGTGTCCCCTCCGGTGCGGGTGGGCGACGGTAGGCTCACGTGTCGCTCGAGGAGGTTGCAGCCATGCCGGGCTGGATGCGCAAGACGATGGATTACCTCGGCCTCTCGGACGGGGACGAGGTCGATCAGCCCTACGAGGCCTACATCGACGACCTCGACGGTTCGTACACCGACGAGGTGGAGGACGAGCCCGAGCCCGTCATCGCCCCGCCGCGTCGGGAGCGCATGGTGCGACCCGCGGCCGCACCGTCGGGCACCGTGCGCACGGTCGACGCCTCCACGCCGCCCACGGTCGCCACGCCCGTCGTCGACGCCACGAAGCCCATCATCCGTCCGGTGGCCGCGTCGAGCGCTCGGGTCCACGTCGTCGAGCCCCGCGGGTTCAACGACGCGCAGGAGGTCGGGGACCGGCTCAAGGCCGGACAGCCGGTCATCATCAACCTGCAGGGCATCGACAACGATCTCAAGCGCCGCCTCATCGACTTCTCGAGCGGGCTCACCTACGCGATCTCCGGCACGATGTCGCGGGTCTCGGACCAGGTGTTCCTCCTCACGCCGAGCAACACGGAGGTCTCCGACGAGGAGAAGGAACGCCTCCAGGCCCGCGGGCTCTACCGCCCGTAGATGCTCACCGAACTGCTCTGCAACCTCATCACGATCTACCTCGTGGTGCTCGCGGCCCGAGCCGTGCTGTCGTGGTTCCCGATCCGCCCCGATTCGCCCGTCGCCGGCGTGGCCCGGGTGCTCGTGACGGTCACCGAGCCGGTGCTCGAGCCGCTCCGGCGGGTCATCCCCCCGGCCGGGGTCATCGACCTCTCGTTCCTCGTGGCGTTCTTCGGCCTCTCGATCATCCGGTCGATCATCTGCCGGTAGGCGGATGTCCACCACCCGGGCGGGACGCGTCGCTACCATCCCGACCATGGATGTGACGCCGCACGAACTCCGGGACGTCGAGATCAAGGAGGTGCGGCGCGGGTACGACTGCGACGCCGTCGACACCATCCTCGAGCGGGCCGCCGCCACCATCGAGTCGCTCCAGGAGCAGCTCCACCTCGCCGAGCAGCACGCCCGCGACGTCGAGGTGACGGGCACCGCGGCCCGTCAGGACGAGGATGTGCTCCAGCGGACGCTGCTGCTCGCCACCAAGGCGGCCGACGAGGCCGTGGCCGAGGCGAACGCGCAGGCCCGTGCGATCACCGAAGCCGCCGAGGCCCAGGCCCGCGCCACGGTCGACGAGGCCACCGCCACCGCGCAGCGCGAGGCCAATGCGCAGCGGGTCGCACTCGAGGCCGAGGTCGGCGCGCTGTCGTCCCGCCGGGACGCGCTCTCCTCGGACGTCGACTCCCTCGAGCGATTCGAGTCCGAGTACCGCGACCGCCTGCGCCGCGCGATCCAGGCCGATCTCGACTCGCTCAGCGCGTCGAAGGAGCCGGTGGGCGCGGCGGCGCGCCCCAAGATCCACGACCTCGGTGACCCGGTCCCCGCGAGTGTGGGCGGACCCGCGACCGAGCAGCTCGGTGTCGTCGAGGCGGCGCCCGCGTCGACCCCGGCGGTCGTCGAGCCCGCGGTCGAGGCGAACGCCGGATCCGGCGACGCCGAGGAGCCGCCGGTCCTGTTCGAGACCGCGCCGACCCCGGAGTCGATGGACGACGACGCGTTCTTCGCCTCGCTGCGGGAGGCGGTCAACGACGACACGCCGCTCGGCCCGCGTGACGATGACATCCCGGAGCGGGCGATGTTCCCCGAGGAGCGACGCTCGGGGATGTTCCGCCGCCGTCGCTGACCGACGACTCCGGCCCGCGGGCCGGGCCGGTCCCTCAGGCGATCTCGATGCGCGCGGCCACCGGGCCGTCGTCGAGGTCGAGCAGGTGCCACCCCTCCGCCGGTAGCGCCGCGCCGTCCTCCACCGTCCACCGCTCGGCGAGCACCTCGCCCGCGATGGTCGCCGCGTGCTCGGCCACGGCCGCCCCGACCGCTCCGTCGGCCCGGAGCGTGAGCGCGATCCGGTCGGCGATCTCGAGGCCGGTCGCCTTGCGGAGGTCGTTGAGGGCGCGCACGAGGTCGCGGGCCGTCCCCTCGCGCCGGAGCCCGTCGTCGAGCGTGGTGTCGAGCGCGACGGCGATGCCGTCCTCCTGGGCGAGGGCGAACTCCTCGTGGGATGCGGCCCGGACCTCGATGTCGTCCCGGTCGAGCATGACGGTCTCGCCGCCGATCTCCACCGAGTAGACGCCGTCGACCTCGAGGGCGTGCCGGACCGCCGCGCCGTCGGCGTCGGCGAGGTGCGCCTTGAGCGCGGGCATCCGGGCACCGACCTTCGGGCCGAGGGTGCGGAAGTTCGGGTGCACGCTGTAGTCGAGCAGTCCCTCGAGCGTGGTCACCGCCTCGAGGTCGCGCACGTTGAGGGCGTCGGCCACCTCGGCCACGACGGGCGCGGGGAGCCGGAGCCCGTCCGGGAGGAGCACCATGGCGCGCCGCAGCGGCTGGCGGACCTTGATGCGCGCGTCGTTGCGGGCGGCGAGTCCGAGGCTCACGACCGCGCGCGCGGCCGCCATCTCGGCCTCGAGGGCCGGCTCGAGCGCCGCCGGGTCGGCGACCGGCCAGTCGGTGAGGTGCACGGACTCATCCGTACCGCACAGCGCCTGGTGCATCGCGTCGGCCACGAACGGCGTGTAGGGCGCGAGCAGGCGGGTGAGCGTGTCGAGGCACTCGAACAGGGTGGCGTGGGCGGCGGGGTCCGAGTCCTTCCAGAACCGGGGCCGGGACCGCCGCACGTACCAGTTCGACAGGTCGTCGACGAAGCGATCGAGCGCCTGGGCCCCGCGCAGGGCGTCGAAGCCGTCGAGGGCGTCGGTGACCTCGCCGATCGTGTGGTGCAGGCGGGAACGGACCCAGCGGTCGAGGACGTGGGTCCGGGTCGGCGCAGCGCCGGTCGGTTCCCAGCCGTCGAGGTTCGCGTAGGTCACGAAGAACGAGAAGGTGTTCCAGAGGGTCAGGAGGAACCGGTTCGTGGTCTCGTCGATGCCCTCGACGAATACCCGCTTCGGGGTCCACGGGCTGCCGGCGCTGAACATGTTCCAGCGCAGCGCGTCGGCGCCGCGCGTGTCGAGCACGCTGAACGGATCGATGACGTTGCCGCGCGACTTCGACATCTTCTGGCCGTCCTTGTCGACGACCAGCGCGAGGCAGACCACGTTGCGGTACGGGGATCGACCGAACGCCATCGTGTTGATGGCGAGCAGCGTGTAGAACCAGCCCCGCGTCTGGTCGATCGCCTCGCAGATGAAGTCGGCCGGGAAGCGACGCGCGAAGAGCTCCTCGTGCTCGAACGGGTAGTGGAGCTGGGCGAAGGGCATCGAGCCGCTGTCGAACCACGCATCGAGCACGGGTTCGACCCGTCGGGCCGGGCCCGCGCAGGTGGGACAGGTGATCTCGACCTCGTCGACGGCCGGACGGTGGGGATCGAGCGCGAGGAGGTCGTCGCCCGCGAGGGTCCCGAGTTCGGCGAGGGAACCGACGCAGGTGTCGTGACCCTCCTCGCAGCGCCAGACCGGGATCGGGGTCCCCCAGAACCGGTCGCGTGACAGCGCCCAGTCGACGTTGTTCTCGAGCCAGTCGCCGAACCGCCCGTCCTTGATGTGCTCCGGGTGCCAGCCGACCTGCTGGTTCTCACGGATCATCGCCTCCCGGTGGGCCGATGTCCGGGCGAACCACGTGGGCTTGGCCCAGTAGATGAGCGGGGTGCTGCAGCGCCAGCAGTGGGGGTACGAGTGCTCGTAGGCGGCGACCCGTTCGAGCCGACCGGCGGCCCGGAGGCGCTCGATGATGGCGGCGTCGGCGTCCTTGACGAACACGCCGGCGTGGGCGGGGACGGCCGCGGTGAACGCGGCGTCGGGACCGACCGGGTTGAGGACGGGGAACCCCTCGGCCGCACCGACCTCCCGGTCGATCTCCCCGAACGCGGGGGCGAGGTGCACCATCCCCGAGCCGTCCTCGATCGTCACGAAGTCGGCGGCGACGACCCGCCCGGCGTCGGCGTCGGGCGCCGGGACGTCGTCGAAGGGTCGTTCGTAGCGCAGGCCGATGAGGTCCGACGCGGCCACCGGCCCGACGACCTCGGCGTCCTCCCCGAGGACCGCGGCGACCCGGTCGGCGGCGAGCACGAGGTCGCGCGTGCCGTTGCGACCGCGGACCCGCACGTACGGGATGTCCGGCCCGATCGCGACGCCGACGTTCGAGAGGAGGGTCCACGGGGTGGTGGTCCACACGAGGAGGTCGACGTCTGCGTCGACGACCGGGAACCGGACGTACACGGAGTCCTCGGTGATGTCGCGGTACGCGCCGGGCTGCCCGAGCTCATGGCTCGAGAGGGCCGTGCCGCACCGACCGCAGTACGGGATGACCTTGAAGCCCTCGTAGATGTCGCCCTGATCCCAGAGCCGCTTGAAGACCCACCAGACGCTCTCGACGAACGTGGGCGACATCGTCCAGTACGCACCCTCGACGTCGAGCCACATGCCGATGCGCTCGGTGAGGGTCGCGAAGTCGCCGACGTAGCGCTGCACCGACGCGCGGCACCGGGCGTTGAACTCGGCGATGCCGAAGGCCTCGATCTGCTGCTTGCCGGAGAAGCCGAGCTCCTTCTCGACCTCCACCTCCACGGGGAGGCCGTGACAGTCCCAGCCGCCCTGCCGCCGGACGAGGTGCCCCCGCATGGTCTGGAACCGCGGGTAGATGTCCTTGAACAGGCGGGCCCAGGCGTGGTGGAGGCCGGGTCGTCCGTTGGCGGTCGGCGGGCCCTCGTAGAACACCCACTCAGGGGCGTCGGCCCGGCGCCGCAGACTCTCGTGGAACACGTCGGCGTCCCGCCACCGGGCGAGGACACGCTGCTCGAGCGCGACGAGATCGAACGGACCGACGGGGCTGAACGGCACGGCGGTACGGTACACAACGCCCCCGAGCGGCCCGCCGGCCGTCGGACTCGCTTGATCCGCGGGATCCCGACGGCTAGGGTGCCCCGCCCCCTCGCCCCGTACCGCAACAGGAGCAACCATGGCTCAGGCCGCTCGGAAGGCCGCCAAGAAGGCGCCCGCGAAGAAGTCGGCGGCCGCGAAGGCCGCTGGGAAGAAGGCGTCGGCCGCGAAGGCCGCCAAGCGGACCTCCTCGAGGAAGCCGGCCGCGAAGAAGGCGGCCGCGGCGCGCACGCCGGTCAAGAAGGTGACCGCGAAGAAGGCGGCCGCGAAGAAGGCGGTCGCGAGGAAGCCCGCCAAGGCCGCGGCGCGCACGCCGGCCAAGAAGGTGACCGCGAAGAAGGCGCCGGCCAAGAGGGCTGCGGCGAAGAAGGCACCGGCGAAGAAGGCCCCGACCGCCGCCCAGCGTGCGGCCGCGGCCAAGAAGGCGCGCGAGGCCGAGGCCCGGGCCCGCGCTGCCGCCCGACGCGAGGCCGAGCGTCAGCGCGCCGCCGACGCTCGAGCGCGGGCCGCGGCCAAGCGCGAGGCCGACCGCGCCCGGGCCGCCGCGAAGAAGGCGGCGGAGAAGGCTCGCATCGAGAAGGCGAAGGCGGCCGAGAAGGCGCGGGCCGAGAAGGCGAAGCTCGCGGAGCGGGCCCGCATCGAGAAGGCGAAGCTCGCGGAGCGGGCCCGCATCGAGAAGGCGAAGGCGGCCGAGAAGGCGCGGGCCGAGAAGGCGAAGCTCGCCGCCAAGAAGGAGGCCGAGCGTCAGGCGATCCGTGCGGCCAAGGAGCAGGAGCGGGCCGAGGCCGCGGCGCGCAAGGAGGCCGAGCGTCAGGCGGTCCGCGAGGCCAAGGAGGCGGCCCGCCTCGCCGCCGAGGAGGAGCGCAAGGAGGCCGAGCGGCGTGCGGCCGAACTCGCGGCCCGGTGCCCGTACTCGGGCATCAAGTACGACGAGGTCAAGCAGGCGCTCTCCGAGAGTGCCCGACGGCCGCTCAGCCCCCAGCAACTCGCCTCGCTCCGCACCCTGCTCACCGACGAGCGGGCCCACCTGACCCATCAGGCCGAGGAGATGCAGGCCGAGGCCGACGCCCTCGTCCTGGAGCGCGAACTCGGCGACACGCAGTTCGATGAGGAGTCGGGCGAGGGCGACACGATCGCGATCGAGCGTGAGCGTGACCTCATCATCTCGTCCCAGGCCCGCGAGACGGTCGAGGAGATCGACCGTGCGCTGGCCCGGCTCGATGCCGGGACCTACGGCGACTGCGTGCCCGGCGGCGTGCGCATCCCGTTCGAGCGGCTCGAGGCGATCCCGTGGGCCGAGCACTGCGTCATGTGCCGCAACCGCGTCGAGCGCCACCGCTGAGCGACCCCGGTCGTCCCATGGCCCCGCGTCGGCGGCTCCTCGTCGCGACGTCGATCGTGCTGCTCGTGGTCGCGCTCGACGTCCTCACCAAGACCTGGGCGGTGCGCGCGCTGTCCGACGGACCCCTGTGGCTCGTGGGCCGATCGATCGGGTTCGTGCTCTCCTTCAATTCGGGGTCCGCGTTCAGCATCGTGCAGTCGGGCGCGCCGGTGCTCGCAGTGATCGCGCTCATCGCGGCCGGGGTGCTCGTGCGGTCGGTGCTGCGCACCGAGGACCTGTGGTTGGTGGTCGGACTCTCCCTCGTGCTCGCGGGTGCCGTGGGCAACCTCATCGATCGGGTGTTCCGCGCCCCCTCCTTCCTGCACGGCGCGGTCATCGACTTCGTGAAGGTCGGGCCGTGGCCGCTGTTCAACGTCGCGGACTCGGCGATCTCGGTCGGCGCGGTGATCATCGTGGTGCGGGTGCTCCTCGACGGTCGGGAGCGCCCCGATCCCGCGCCGATCCCGGGTGGGGGCGACACGTGACCGAGCAGTACGAGGTCCCCGCGGCGCTGGCGGGGGAGCGGGTCGACCGAGCGGTCGCGCTCCTCACCGGGTGGACCCGCGTCGACGTGCAGGCGCTCATCGCGGACCGCCAGGTCGAGATCGACGGGCGCCCGGTCATCAAGAGCCGGCGCCTCGAGGAGGGTGAGGTCATCGACGTCCTCGCCGAGCCCGAGCCGGTCGGACCGCCGCAGCCCGAGGACATCCCGATCGTCGAGCGCTGGATCGACGACGACGTCATCGTCATCTCGAAGCCGCCGGGCCTCGTGGTGCACCCCGGTGCGGGCAACCCCGACGGCACCCTGGCGAACGCGCTCCTGCACCACCACCCCGAACTCGCCGGCGTCGGCGAGCCCGCGCGGCCGGGCATCGTGCACCGTCTCGACCGGGACACGAGCGGGCTCATGCTCGTGGCCCGTACCGACCGCGCCTACGCCGCACTCGTCGCCGCACTCGCCGACCACGAGGTCGAGCGCCGGTACTTCGCGCTGGTCTGGGGAGTGCCCGAGGCGCCCCGCGGCGTCATCGACGCGCCGATCGGCCGGTCGATCCGGGTCCCGACCCGCATGGCGGTGCGGCAGGGCGGGCGCCCTGCCCGGACCCACTACGAAGTGGTCGAGTCCTACGCCGACCCCGAGGTGTCGTTGCTCGAGTGCACCCTCGAGACCGGCCGCACCCACCAGATCCGGGTGCACGTCGCGGCGATCGGGCACCCGGTGGTCGGGGACGTCGCGTACGGCGGGAACCGCCCGAGTCTGCCGATGGACCGGCCGTTCCTCCACGCCGCGGCCCTCGGGTTCGACCACCCTGTGACGGGGGGACGGGTGGAGATCACCGAGCCGCTGCCGACCGATCTGCAGTCGATCCTCGCCGGCCTCGAGCCCTCAGGCTGACCCGACGGGGACGGCGAACGCCCCGAACCCGTCGAGGGGGCGGACGGTCCCGTCGGGCGCGACGACGATCCCGGTCGCCCCCAGACCCGTCACGAGCGGCCCGGCGGCGTCGGGGCCGAGGACCATGAGGGCCTTCGTGAGGACCTCGGCGGTCGCGGCGTCGCTTGCGACGACGCTCACGGCGGCGGGCGCGTCCTCGATCGGTGCGCCGGTGCGCGGGTCGATGAGGTGGTGGCGGGGCTCACCGCCCTGGAACCACCGGCGACGTCGGGTCGAACTCGTGGCCACGCCGCCGCTGCGCAGTGCGATGTGGGTGGTGGGGACGTCCTCGATCGCGACGACCCAGGCCGGACCCTCCGGCGGCTCGCCGTCGACGCGGAGGTCGCCGCCCAGCGAGACGCACACGCCGCGCGCACCTGCGGCCCGCAACTCCTGCGCCAGGAGGTCGGCGGCCCGCCCCTTCCCGATCCCTCCGAGATCGAGGTGGACGTCCTCGGGCAGCGCCACGGTGCGGACGACGCGGTCCAGGGCGACGGCCCCGAGCCCGGGGGCGGGGCGGCCGGCGGGCCCGGCCGGCTGGGTCCGCACCAGGTGGTCGAAGTCGTCGGTGTACCCGGCGGCCCGGACCGCGTCGTGGACGGTCGGATCGAAGGCGCCGCCGGTCGAGTGCCACGCGTCGATGCTGCGCTCGATGAGGGAGAAGGTCTCCTCGGACACCACCACCGGGCGACCGGGATGCGCGTGCAGGCGCCGCAGTTCGCTGTCGGGCCTGAACCGGCTCCACCGGGCCTCGAGGTCCTCGACGCGCGCCACGGCGCCGTCGAGCATCCGCTCCGTTCCGCCGACGACGACGACCTCGACGTCGGTCCCCATCGCCCGCCACTCGCGACGCAGCGCCCCCTCCCCGGTCGGGCTGGAGCGCTGCTGGTCGGTCGGTCCGGCCACGGTCGTCAGTCGTCGTCCGGTTCGGTCGTCGAGGTCGTGGTGTCGTCGTCCCCGTCGTCCCCGTCGTCCCCGTCGTCGTAGGTCGTCGTGGTCGTCGGCGCCACGGGCGCCGACGGGGCGACCGTGGCGGGCCGGGTCGTCGAACCCGCGGGCCGGGTGGCCCCGCCCGGCGCAGTGGGATCCGACGACGCTGTCGGGCTGTTCGCGCCGAGACCCCCGGTCGCCCCCGTGGGCCCGGACGCACCGGTCGGCGAGACGTCGATCGTCGGTGCCGTGCGCACCGACGTGCTCGTCGGGGCGACGGGACTGAAGGAACCGGTCGCCCGATCAGCGTCCCGGATGTCGACCACGGATGCGGCCGCGATGGACCCGGCGACGACGGAGAGGCTCACCGCCAGGCCGATCGCGAAGCCGCGTCCGGGCCGCATCGTCAGTCGTCCTCGTACGAGTCGTCCTCGCGCTCGGAGGCGGAGTCGTCGTCCCGGTCCTCGTCCCGGTCCTCGTCCCGGTCCTCGTCGCGGTCGTCGTCGGCGTCGTCGTCGTAGGAGGAGTCGTCGTCCACGTCCTCGTCGGCGTCCTCGTCGGCGTCGTCGTCGTACTCGGGCACCGTCGTCGAGGTCGTCGTCGAGGTCGTCGTCGGGTCGACGCCGGTCTCGCCGGTCGGACCCGTCGGGCCGGTCTCACCCGTGACGCCGGTGTCGCCGGTGTCGCCCGTGGCCCCGAAGACCTCGGCCACGGCCGGGGCGCTCGGTGCGGGGGAGCTGAGTGCACCGGCGGCGAGGCCGCCGGCGGCGAGTGCGATCGCCGTCGAGCCGATGACGGCGAGGAGGCGCTTGTGCTCCATGGTGGTCTCGTTCCGATCGGTCCCGGGCTCGGGGCGCCCGGGAGGGTGCGGTGCATCGGTCCGGAGGGCATTTCCTCGGCCGCAGTGCGCACGGTACCGAGCCCG
>JBJTWK010000083.1:0-10303 GCA_046081705.1 Actinomycetes bacterium
ATCCGGCGGGGTGTGGTGCAGGATGCGCCGGGCCGGCTGACGCGCTGGTGGTGTGCGGCGCATCCGGCGGGGTGTGGTGCAGGATGCGCCGGGCCGGCTGACGCCCGTCTGGGCCCTCCGACCCACGGGCCCCTCGTCACGTCGCGAGGTTCCCTCCAGATGGGGTCAAGGTGGCCCGTCCCGGGGCCGATACGGCCCGTGCGACACGGAGTCGCGGGTTGGGCGGACGGAAGGCGGTACGGGAGATGGACAGGCTCCCGGGGGAGATCAATCAGCGGATCCGGCACGAGGCCAGGAGCGCGGGCATGTCCCGGCGCACCGCCCCGACGTTGGATTCGATCGAGAAGCGGCGCATGCAGCTGTGGGTGCTCACGGCCGTCGTGATCGTGGCGCTCGCCGGCGCGTCCGCGCTCGCGGCGATGGCGGGCAGCAACTCGCTCTTCGGTTCGAGTCAGTGGGTGCTGTGGGGCGCGGTCGCCATGCTCGGCATCGGCTTCGTGATGTACGCGGTCGAGAAGGAGCTGCACCTCCACCGACTCCTGCGCATGCTCACCGACGAGCGCGTGCTCAATGCGGCGTACTCGAAGCGGCTCGACATGAACCGCGCGCTGAGCGCGGCCGGCAAGGCACTCAACTCCGCCCTCGAGCTCGATGAGGTCCTCGACGCGATCCTGGCGAACGCGCTCGGTCTGCTGGGCGCACGCAGCGGTTCCGTGATGCTGCTCGACGATGACGGCTACCTCCGGGTGGTCGCGGTGCGCGGCGGCCATCTGTACCGGGACGCCCGGGTCTGCGTCGGTGAGTCGGTGGCCGGTCGGGTGGCCCAGACCCGCGAGCCGCTGCTCGTGAACGGCGATGCGGCGACCCTCGGACTCCGCGACGATGCGGACCGCGAGGCACCCACGACGAGTGCGATGTCGGTGCCGCTCGTCAACCGAGGCACCCTCCTCGGGGTGCTCAACGTGAACGCGGGCGACCCCGTGACCTTCGACGACTACGACCTGCAGACCTTCAGCTTGTTCGCCGAGCCGGTCGCCGCGGCCATCGCGAAGGCGGGGCTCTACGAGGCCGAGAAGGCCCACGTGGCCCAACTCGTCGAGACCGACCGCATGAAGAGTCAGTTCGTCGCCTCGGTGAGCCACGAGCTCCGCACCCCCCTCACCTCGATCCGGGGCGCGGTGGCGGCCTCCCGGCTCGTGGAGGACGCGGCCCAGCGCACCGAACTGCTCGACGTCGTCGAGCGCCAGGCCCTGCGCCTTCAGGGGATGGTCGAGGAGATCCTCGCCTCGGCCCGGATGGAGCGCGAGCAGGCCTCAGCGGGCGGGGACGCGGCGGAGCTGCCGCTGCTCCGCAAGGTCGACCTCGGTGCGCTGGTCCGCCTCGCGGCCCTCGACGCGCAGCTCGCCGGGCACCCGGTGACGGTCAATGCGCCCGAGCACTACGAGGTGCGCGCGGATCCGGAGGGCCTGCGCCGGGTGGTCGGCAACCTCATCGAGAACGCGCATAAGTACGGGTCGGCGCCGGTCACCGTGACGCTCGGCCAGGAGCAGGAGCACGTCATCCTCTCGGTCATCGACCGGGGACCGGGCGTGCCGCCCGAGGACCGCGAGCGGATCTTCGAGCGCTTCTACCGTGCGGACCCCAACGGGGTGCAGCCGGGCCTCGGCCTCGGGCTGTCGATCGTGCGGGGGGTCGTGGAGTCCAGCGGCGGCCACGTATGGGTCGACGACGCGCCGGGCGGCGGTGCCGCCTTCCGCGTCGCCCTGCACGTGCCCGCCGACGAGTGGAAGGAGGCCGCGGATGTCCGTTAGGCCGAAGGTGCTCATCGTCGACGACGAACCGGACGTGCTGCTCTCGCTCCGGGTGATCCTCGAGGCCGCCGGATTCGAGCCGTCGCTGGCGGCCGACGGGGAGACTGCGCTCCGACGCATCGATGAGGAGCACCCTGACGTGGTCCTCCTCGACATCATGATGCCGGTGCTCGACGGCTGGTTCGTGCTCTCCGAGGTCGGCATGCGGCCCCGGCGTCCGCGCATCATCGTGTGCTCGGCCAAGACCGCGGCGGCGGATCAGGAGCGGGCCCGGGACCTCGGGGCCGACCGGTACGTCACGAAGCCGTACGCGCCCGATCACCTCGTCGAGCAGATCCGTGAGGTCCTCGCCACCCCGGAATCCCGGGTGCGCGTCTAACGACGCAGGTCGTCGAGCGCTCGGCGGTGGACGTCGGCGGTCCTCGGGTCGAAGCACACGAATCGCACCTCGTCGATGCCGTCGGGCGCGTCCGCGCAGGTCGCCACTGCGATGGCGGCCGCGGCCTCGAGCGGGTAGCCGTAGATGCCGGTGCTGATCGCAGGGAACGCGATCGAGCGTGCCCCGACCTCGACGGCGGCGTGGAGCGCGCCCCGGTAGGCGCTGGCGAGCGAGGTCGGTTCGCCGGCGGTGCCGCCGTGCCAGACCGGGCCGACTGCGTGGATGATCCAGGGCGCCGGCAGTGCGAAGCCCCGGGTGACCCGCGCCTCGCCGGTGGGGCAGGGAGCCACGGCGGCGCAGGCCTCGGCCAGGTCGGGTCCGGCGGCCGCGAAGATCGCCCCGCAGACGCCGCCGCCGGCGGCGAGTCCCTCGTTGGCCGCGTTCACGACGGCGTCGACGGACTGGACGGTGATGTCGCCCTCGACGACGAGCAGGGCGGGCGTGGGCATCGGGCACCTCGTGGGAGCGTGCTGTCGGGTCGCTCCGGACGGCGTGGCTGGAGTGGTTAGTGTGGCACGAGTGGGGTATCCGCGACTTCCGCGTGTGGAGCCGCCAGAATCCCACCTTGCCAGCGGGGCATCCCGTCGGGCAGAGTGACGCGGTTGTAATTACATCGGCGTCGACAGCGAGGGGGACGGCCGGTGCGCGAGGTATCCATGATCACGCAGTTGGTGAACGCCACGGACGGGCGCGACCGTCGTTGGCAGGAGCGTGCCAACTGCCTGGGCGTCGACCCGGATCTCTTCTTCCCGGAGCGCGGTGCCTCCACCCGTGAGGCCAAGGCCGTCTGCGGTGGGTGCGAGGTGAAGGCCGACTGCCTCGAGTACGCGCTCGACAACGGGGAGAAGTTCGGCATCTGGGGCGGGCTCTCGGAGCGCGAGCGTCGTCGCCTCCGGCGTCAGCGGGCCCTGGCCCGTCGCGCCGCCTCCGCGGTCTGAGCCGAGGCGCCGCACGCCGGCGTCGTCACGTTCCCGTCACCCGATCGGCGGTCCGCGGCGCCCGCGCGCCCGCGCCTCCACGGTGTGCGCCGCCGTGATCCCGCTGCGTTCGAGGAACGCAGCGCTGCACGCGTCCCGGGCCGCAGCGGGGACGAGCCCGACGAGTTCGATCCGGCGCACGTGCCCGCCGCCGGCGGCCACCCGACGCTCCACCTCGGTGCACGCGACCTCGATGCCGGTGCGCCCGAGGGCCACGAGGTTCATGCTCACCTGGGTCCGGCCGGCCTCGGGCAGGGCGAGCCCGAGGGCCCGCACGCCGGGGAGTCCACCGTCGCGCTCGCGCACGGCGCCGGCGACCCGGCGGACGAGGTCGAGGTCCGGGCTGTCCACCTCGACGTTGACGGCGACGAGCGGTGGCCGGGCCCCGACCGCGACGGCGCCCAGGCGGGGGTGCGGTTCGTCGGGCCCGAGGTCGGGCCGGCGCGTCCGGAACGCGTCGCGACGGGCATCGGGCAGGGATCGGTGCTCGGGGTCGACGAGGCCGTACAGGAAGACCGGGACCCGGTGCGCGTCGACGATCCACGCTGCGTACGCCGCAGCCGCTTCCACCGCCGCGGCGTCGTCGGTCGGCGCGAGCGCCACGAACGGCACGACGTCGACGGCGCCGAGCCGCGGGTGCACGCCGCGGTGTCGGCCGAGGTCGATGCGGGTGACCGCGGCGTTGGTGAGCGACCGTGCGGCGCGCGGGGCATCGGCATCGTTCGGGCCGCACAGGGTGAGCACGCTGCGGTGGTGATCGCGGTCCGTGTGCACGTCGATCAGCGTCTCCCCGCACGCCGCGCCGATCGCCGCGACCACGGCGGGCTCTCGGCCCTCGGAGATGTTCACGACGCACTCGAGCACGCCGCGGAGGCTACGGCGCCCGCAGGTGGGTGCGGGTCGCTGACGTAGGCTCGCCCGCGTGCGCATCGGATTCGCCCTGCCCCAGCACGACTTCTCGATCGCCGGGGAGTCGCCGATCACTTACCCGACCCTCCTGACCTCGGCCCGGCACGCGGCGGGCATCGGGGTGGATTCGCTCTGGCTCGCCGATCACCTCGTCTGGGACGTGGCCAAGTACGGCGGTCCCACCGAGCCCGGCGGGATGTTCGAGCCGATCGTGGCGCTGGGGGCCCTCGCGCGCGATGTGCCGGACGTGCGGCTCGGCACGCTCGTGCTCCTCGAGGCGCTGCGGCCGGCGACCCTCCTCGCCAAGAGCGTGGCGACGCTCGATCGGGTCAGCGGTGGTCGTATCGACGTGGGCCTGGGCGCGGGCTGGTACGAGCCCGACTACACCGGGATCGGCATGGAGATGCCTCGCCCGGGCGAGCGGTTGGCCCGCCTCGCCGAGTGCGTCCAGGTGCTGCGCGGCCTCCTCGGCCCCGACGGCGGTCCGCTCACCCTCGACGGGCGCTTCCACCGGGCCGAGGGCGCGCGGGTCCTGCCGGCCGCGGTCCAGCGGCCGAACCCGCCGGTGTTCGTCGGGGGCAAGGGCGACCGGCTCCTGGCGCTCGTCGCGGCGCACGCGGACGGGTGGAACACCTGCTGGCAGTGGACCCCCGACGCGTACCGGGAGCGACTCGCGGTCCTCGATCGGGCCTGCGAGGCGGTCGACCGCGACCCGGCGTCCGTGTGGCGCAGCCTCGGGCTCTACACGCTCGTCGGCGAGGACCGGGCCGATCTCGAGCGGCGCTTCGAGCGCCTGCGCACGCTCTCGCCGCCCGGGGTGCTCGATGCGGTCGACCTGGAGCAGTGGCGCGCGGGCCGCCTCGTGGGCACCGTCCACGAGGTGCAGGCCCAGGTCGGTGCGTGGCGGGACCTCGGGGTCGAGACCCTGATCCTCAACACCGGCGCCGTGCCGTTCGCGACCGGTCCGGACGACGACCTCGAACTCGCGGTCCGGACCATCCGGTCGGCCTGAGCACGGGCCTACGGCGCCCCCGGGGCGGACCCGACCGGCGCCTCGGCGCGGTACCCTGAGGTTCCGACCGTCGTCAGGAGAACCCATGTTCGGTCTCGGAGCCACGGAACTCCTCATCGTGCTCGCCGTCATCCTCGTGGTGTTCGGCGGCAGCCAGGTGCCCAAGCTCGCCCGGAACCTCGGCCAGGCTCAGAAGGAGTTCAAGAAGGGCCTCGACGAGGGGGCGAAGGGCGATCCGGCCAAGGCCGACGAGGCGCCGAAGGCCGACTGAGCGCAGTCCGCGAACCGCGCGTTCGCGACCGCCCAGACCGCCTCGGGAACCCGATCCGGCCCCGCGTCGTTCCTGTGACGCCCGAAGGAGTCCCCACCTGGGAGGACATCGCCCGTGACCACGGGCGGTTCCTCTACGCGGTGGCGTACCGCCTGACCGGCGACCGAGAGGACGCGCGCGACATCGTGCAGGAATCGCTCCTGCGCGTGCGCCGTGGCCTCGAGACCTACACACCAGGAAACCTCGAGGGTTGGTTGGCTCGCATCGTGACGAACGTGTTCCTCGACGACGTGCGCAGGCGCCGACGGCGTCCCACCGCCGCGCTGCCCGACGATCCCGATCTCGTCGTGCCGCCGAGCGCGGGCGCGGACGAGGTGTCGGCCGCGGCCGGCCTCGCGCCCGACATCCAACGGGCGATCGACGCGCTACCGGAGGAGTTCCGCGTCCCAGTCGTGCTCTGCGACGTGGCGGACCGTTCGTACGACGAGATCTCGACGGCCCTCGGCATCCCGGTCGGCACCGTCCGGTCCCGGATCCATCGCGGCCGTCGCCTGCTGCGCACCGCGCTCGTCGAGGCGGGAGTGGTCGCATGAACGAGGGGGGAGGCGCGATGTCCGCGGACGATGACGCGCAGTCGGTGCTGTCGGCGTACCTCGACGGCGAGTGCGATCCGGAGGAGCGCGCGGGTCTCGGTGCGCACCTCGCCACGTCCGCCGCGTGGCAGCGGGATCTGGCCGAGGTGCGGGAGGTTCGGGATCTCCTCCGTGCGAACGCCGAGGTGGAGCCGCCCCCGGGTCTCCTCGAGGACATCGTCGCCGAGGTCGCGGCGGCCGACGTGCCCGCACCGGCGGCGACGCCGATCGCCCCGGTCGGCGACCTCGCGGCCAAGCGGCGTTCGAAGGGCCGCGTCGCGGCCTGGGTGGGCGGCATGGCGGCTGCCGCCGCGATGGGTGTCGCCGTCATCGTGCCGACCCAGCCGGTCGTCGATCCGCCGGTGGCCGCGGTCGTGCGGACCCACGCCGCCCGCTCGTCGGTGGACGGCGTCCCCACCGAGAAGCTCGCGCAGTCCTCGATCCGGGCGGGGTTCCTGAAGTGACGGTCCGGCGCGCGCTCGGCGCATTCACCTGCGGCGCGGTCGCCGGCGCGGTCGGCTTCACCGCGGTCGCCGCCGCGGTGCCGGTCGACGTGCGCGATCCGCTCGAGGTCGCGACCACCGCGGCCCGTGAGCACGCCTACGAGGGCACGATCACGGTGACCTGGCGGGTCGACGGGGTGCTGCGCTCGCGTTCGGTCACCGTGCACTCCGATGCCGGCCGCGTCGCGGTGACCGGCGACCGCCGCCTCAGCGCGGTCGGCGCCCGGCGGGCGCAGCGCACCGGCGGCGTGTGGCAACTGCTCTGGGACCGGGGCGACGTGGGCACCGCACCACCCATCGACACGAAGTACGCGGTCACGGTCGAGCCGGGCGTGGTCGTCGCCGACCGGCCGACGGACCGCGTCCGGATCACCGACCCGCGGGGCCGGGTGCGCGAGTTCATCGACCTCGACCGCGAGACCGGTCTGCTCCTGCGTCGCGAGCAGCGCAACGAGCAGGGCTTCGTCATGCGCATCACCGAGTTCGAGGACGTGTCGATCGCGGCCACACCGACCGAGGGCCCGCCGGCCGAGGTCGGTCCGAGGATCCCGCGGGGTTCCGGGCCGGCGCCGGTCGTCGTGTCGGCCCCGTTCCGCTCGGTGACCCGCTTGCCGGGCGGCTTCGTCCGGGTCGGCTCGTACCGCGCGGCCGGCGGCGGGCGGGAGCAGTACTTCTCGGACGGTCTCGTCGGCGTCTCGGTGTTCGAGTGGGACGGTTCGCTCAAGCCCGGCAGCCTGCCGACCGGCGGGTCCTACGGAACCCCGGGGCGCGCCGACGCCCGGCTCTACGAGTCCCCGGTCGGTCAGGTCGCGGTCTGGGACGCGGGCGGGCGGACGTTCGCGGTCGTGAGTGAGGCGACGCCGGCCGAGACCGCTCGCATCATCGCGGTGCTGCCCGCCGAGGGCACCGACGATGCGCCGACCCGGATCGGCCGGTTCCTCATCGGACCCTTCACCTGGCGCTGACCTGCGTGATCCCGCCGTCCCGACCGAACGTCGTGGCGGGGAGCCGGTCCGGACCGTGAGCGCTCCACGGCATCGGGGCCCGGGGGCCTCGTCCGGTCAGGCGGGAGTGGTCGCCGCGGCCTCGAGGCGGCGGGCTCGCAGGATGCGACGCCGCTCGCGCTCGGAGGCGCCGCCCCACACGCCGTGCTCGATGCGGTAGGTGAGGGCGTACTCGAGGCACGCATCTCGCACGGGACACTCGGCGCAGATGCGGCGGGCCCGATCCACCCCGACCCCGTCGGACGGGAAGAACACCGACGGGTGGTGCTCCCGGCACAGACCGTCGGCCATCCAGGGCTGGGTGGTCTCCGCCGGGGGGTTGGGGTTCGTGGGCTGGCTCATGGGCACCTGCTCGATCGTGGTCATCGTCACCAACGCCGCGGCGCGCTGCGGGGTTCCCGGCTTGCCACATCTTCCGGTCGGCCGGGGGTCGGTGTGCCGGAGGTCACCCCGCCCACGACGCGGGAACCCGACGATCCGGACCGGCGCCCCGTGTCCGGCCGACCGGAGATCCGGGTCGACAGGGGGCGATGATGCCGAGACGACGGACTCGTGCCGCCCGCACGGTGCGCAGGACCTGCGATCCCGGCGAGAATGCGGAACCGCATCGGCCTCGATGACGTTGCACCTCTCGAACCCGATCCCCGACTCAACGACGAGGCGACCGTGAACGACTTCACCGACGACCCGACTGACCACGAGCAGCCGATCGACGCGATCGACGCGTCGTCCCACGAGGTCGACGAGCCGGCCGCTGAGGTCCCCGGCGCGGACGCGTGGACGGCGGGACCCGCGGGGGTCGAGCCGCCCGCGGATGACGCCTACCGGGTCGCCGCCGACGCGTTCGACCCGCCCACGGAGCCGGTCGACCACTGGGGCCCGCCCCGCCCCGACCACGCCGTCGGCGGGCATCCGGCCGACGCGCCGGCGACCGCCGTCGTCCCGCTGGCGCCGGGGGCGACCTCCGGATCCGCGCCCGCCGCCGGACGCGGACGGCAGTTCATCGCCGGGATCGCGATCGGCGCGCTCGTCGGCGGACTCGTCGGCGGCGGCGTGGCGGCGCTCACGGCCCGGGGTGAGACCCGGGTCGTCCAGTCGCCGAATCCCGTCGCCACCGAGGCGCGCAACACCTCGCGCCTCGCCGTGGTGCGCGACATCCAGGGCATCGTGGGCCGGGTCGAGCCCGCCGTGGTCGCGATCCGCACCGGTCGCGCGGTGGACGAGGGCCTCTTCTCGGGGAACGGTGGTTCCTCGGGCGGCGAGGGCACCGGATTCGTCATCGACCCGAGCGGGGTCATCGTCACGAACGACCACGTCATCGACGGTGCGGGCGGCCGTATCGAGGTGGTGTTCAACGACGGCACCATCCGGCGGGCCAAGGTCCTGGGCCGCAGCGCGCAGCTCGACCTCGCAGTGATCCGGGCCGAGAACGTGGCGGGTCTGCCGACCGCCAGACTCGGCTCGAGCGAGGACCTCGTCGTCGGTGACGACGTCGTGGCCATCGGCAACGCGCTGGCGCTCGACGGCAGCCTCAGCGTGACCCGCGGCATCATCTCGGCGAAGGGCCGGACGGTCGACACCGATCAGCGGACGAGCCTGTTCAACATGCTCCAGACCGACGCCGCCATCAACCCGGGCAACTCGGGCGGTCCGCTGCTCAACTCGCGCGGCGAGGTGGTCGGCATCAACACGGCGATCGCGAACCCGAGCGAGGCCCAGAACGTGGGCTTCGCGATCGCGATCGACTCGGCTCGCCCCATCATCGACCAACTCCGTGAGGGCAGCGACGTGCGGCTCGCCTACCTCGGTGTGCAGACGCGCACCGTGACGCCGGCGACGACCGAGGAGGAGTCGCTCACGACCCAGAGCGGGGCCATCGTCATCCGCGTCGAGCCCGGCACGGCGGCCGCCGAGGCCGGGATCCGACGGGGCGACGTCATCGTGGCCATCGACGGTGTGCAGGTGCGGCGGGCCGATGACGTCGGCTCGGCGATCCGCGGCCACCGTCCCGGCGAAGAGATCGAGCTCACGATCGAGCGCGACCGGGAGCGCAAGGTGATCTCGGTGCGACTCGGGTCGGTGCCGCTCAGCCAGCTCGGCTGATCCACCCGGAACCGGTCACCTCGGAGGCGGCCCGGGACCCATCCGGTAGACTTCCCGGTTCCGGGGCGCCGCCGATGCGGCCCGGGCCGTCCTCCGTACCGGGGGTCGGCGCACCACCCGACGCACATCGACGACCTGGAGCGCACCCCCATGGCCATGGAGCACGAAGACCTCGAGCAGCTGCCGCCGGTCGGCCACGTGCGCGTCGTCTACCTCGGTCCGGTCGCACCCCACTGGGACGTCGTCGGCGTCTTCGGCGACAGCCGCACCATCGACGAGTTCCGGCAGCGGGCGGTGGCCCGGCTGCAGCTCCTGCCGCCGCACGACCCGCAGTGCCGCCGCAACCGCGAGCGCGTCGTGCGCGACGCCGAGCGCGAGCGCCTCATCCTCGAGTGGGATCTCGGCTACGACGAGGGCTGACGCACGTCGACCGGCCCGGTCAACACGACGACGGAGAGTTCCGGCCGCCCGAGAGGGCGGCCGACTCGCGTGCGGGCGCATCCCTCGCACGCGCGGAGGCGACCCGATGGCGGCGCGGTCGGTCGCGGGCGAGCCGGAACGCCGAGGTGCCGATCACCGGTGACGGCGGCCGACTCGCGTGCGGGCGCACCCCTCGCACGCGCGGAGGCGACCCGATGGCGG
>JBJTWK010000084.1:0-10987 GCA_046081705.1 Actinomycetes bacterium
ACGACCGACCCCGGAAGGGAACGCCGTGAGGTACCCGGCGGCGCGAGGGGTCACGACCGTGATGTTCAACGCCACCGCCGTCGCCGACACCGGGATCCCGGGGACCACGCTCTGGATGGGCACGACGCGCGAAGCGCCGACGCATCCGTCGCCGGCCCGGCTGTCGTAGGCCCGGAACGGCGTGATGCCCGTGAACCCGCCGCCCGCCGGTGAACCGCCGGAGAAGGATCCGACGATGTCGACGATGACCTCCGGGCATCCGGCGTTGGCGAACAACTTGATCTCGCCGTTGCCGTCCTCGCTCACCTTGACGACGACGTTGTTCGCGACGACCTGCCCCGACGTGTAGTTGACGTTCGATGCGTTCGGCATCGGCGCATCCGCCGGGTAGACGGTCAGGAACCCCGCCGCCCTCGGGTTGACGACCGTGACGTTGAGCGCCACGGAGGCCGCGTTCGCCGGGATCGGACTCCCGACACCTCCTGCGACCTTGAGGGTCCCGGTCCCGCAAGCGATGCCCAGATTCGCACCCCGGGTGTCCAGCGCTCGGAAGGGCGTGACGCCGGTGAACCCTCCGGCGACCGTCTGGAATCCGAGCACGTTCGTCGGGATGAGTCGATTGGTCGTCGTGCCGTCGCCGACCTGACCGACGGTGTTCTGACCCCAGCAGCGGATCGTGCTGTCGGTCAGGCGGACACACGAGTTCTGGTCCGATGCCGACGGGATGAGCCCCGTCGTGATCGCGGTGACGGTCACCGGCGTCGCCGCGTTCGTGGTGGTGCCGTTCCCCAGCTTGCCGTTGATGTTCTCGCCCCAGCAATTCATCACCCCGGAGAGCAGGACCACGCACGCGTGGCTGTCACCGACGGTCGCCACCCGGGCGCCGGTGAGTCCGGAGACCGCGACCGGGACGCGACGGTTCGTCGACGTCCCGTCACCGAGTTGCTGGCTCGAGTTGTCGCCCCAGCACGCCACGGTGCCGTCGTTGAGGGTCGCACAGGAGGAGCGGGATCCCGACGCGATGGCGACGGCGGTCGACATCGACGTCACGGTGACCGGCGTGGTGCTCGGGCCGGTCTCGTTGTTGCCGAGCTGGCCCGTCGCGTTACCGCCCCAACAGGCCGCGGCACCGGTGGACAACACGGCGCACGAGAAGGTGTTGCCCGCCGATACCCAGATCGCGTTCGTGATGCCCTGCACCTCCACGAAGGTCGATCGTGAGGTGTTCGAGCCGTCACCGAGTTGGCCGTAGGTGTTCTGGCCCCAGCAGTTGACCCGACCGTTCGTGAGGACCGCGCAGGTGTGCGCGAGGCCCGCGGCCACCTGCTTCGCGGTGGTGATCCCGCTCACGGGTGTCGGCACCTTGCGCTGCGTGGTCGTCCCGTCGCCGACCTGCCCGGCGGTGTTCTGGCCCCAGCACGACACCGTGCCCGCGCCCACCACGGCGCAGGTGTGGTTGTCGCCGGCGGCGACGGTCTGGGCCCCCGAGAGGTTCCGGGCCACCACCGGTGTGATGCGGTTCTGGCTCGTTGAGTCGCCGAGCTGCCCGTTGCTGTTCAGGCCCCAGCACGAGACGGCGCCGCCGGTCACCACGGCGCACGTGTGCCCGCCTCGGGACGCGAGCGTGGGCACGGTCGGGACCGGGGTGGCGGCATCCGCCGCCTCGGGCGCGACGCCGACCTCGAAGGACGCGACGGCGAGCATCAGTGCCGCGGCGATGGCCATCACCCGGGTGCTGCGCCCCACCGTCACGTCCTCCCCGTCGCCGACCGACCCGCCGGGCATGGCGCCCGGGCGTGTACCGGATCGTACCGGTGGCCACCACCACTCCGGACCGCGCCCCAGCGAGGGGCGTGGTCCGGATAGGGATCACGCGGAGACCAGTACGGCCCCGATCGTGCGGTGTCCCATCGCAGCCATCCGGGGGTCGTCGGCTGAGTTGGCCAGCACGGCGAGCCCGTGGGCCAGTGCGTTCGCCCGCGCCCGAGCCACGAGGTCGCCGTCGGCCTCGAGGACCGCGAGGACCTCCGACGGCCCTGACCCGCCCGGCCAGGTCCACGCGATCTGGAGGTCGGCGGCGGGATCCCCGGCCGTGAGATCCCCCCAGTCGATGACTCCGGCGAGTACACCGTCGCGGACGATGAGGTTCGCCGGGTGGAGGTCGCCGTGGACCCAGACCGACGGGCCCGGGGCATCCGGGAGGTCGAGCGCCTCCGACCAGATGGCCTCGAGTCGACGCGACGCGGGGTGCGCGATCCGGGCGAGGTTCGTACGCACGGCGGCGTCCCGGGCCGCGAGCGGGCGTCCCCGGAACGGGTTCCGGGGAGCATCGGGTGGTGCGGAGATGCAGAGGGCGGCGAGGAACCCACCGAGGACCTGCGCGTCCCGCGGGCCGGCCGGGCCCGTCCGATCGGCCGGGCGACCGTGGACCCAGCGCACGATCGTCCACGGCCACGGCATCCGATCGTCCGGTGTCCCGAGGTGCACCGGGGTCGGCACCTCCAGGTCCACCCGTTCCGCGAGGAGCGGGAGCCAGCGGGCCTCGGATGCGACGAGCGGAACGGCCTGAGCCCGGCGCGGGACGCGGACCGCGAGGTCGGGCCCGAGGCGGGCGACCACGTTGTCCCAACCGTTGCCGACGATCTCGATCGGTTCGGAGCGGAACCGAGGGAACTGCCGGTCGACCAGGTCCCGCACGAACCGTTCGTCGATCTCCAGTTCCGGCGCCGGCATCCGGACGGGGCCACCGTCGCGCGCCCCCGTCATGGAGCCGGGCACGCTCGGATCACGCGGTGACATGATCGAGCAACCCGGTGTCGACGTCGTAGACGAACCCGGCGACCGTGACCCCGGGTGGGATGAGTGGGCACTCCCGGACCGCGCGCACGTCGTCGGCGAGCGTGCGGTGCTGATCGTCGATCGGGAGGAAGTCGCGATCCACGGCCGCCGGTCCGATCGTGGCGCGGATCTCCTCGTTCGTCGCGCCCACCATCCGGCAACGAGTGTGCTGCACGACGCAGATCCGGGTGACCCCCAGCAGGTGCGTGGCGAGGGCGAGGGAGCGCAGGACGTCGTCGGAGACCCGACCACCGGCGTTCCGCAGGACCGTGGCGTCACCGGGCACGAGCCCGAGCATGGCCAGCGGTTCGATGCGTGCGTCGATGCAGGTGACGACCCCGAGGCCCTTGGCCGCCCGCGGATCCAGGCCGGCGAGCGTGAACTCGGCGGCGTAGGTGCGGTTGACGCCGAGGATGTCGTCGAACACGGCAGATCAGCGGCGACGGCGGGGTCGGACCATCGCGAGGCCGGCCCCCAGCGAGAGGACACCGAGAACGGCGGGGACCGCCGAACCGCCGGTCGCCGGCAGCCCACTCGGGGCCGCGACGGGCACGGTGGACGTCGTCGTGGTCGTCGCCGCAGCGCGAGCCGCGTTGGCGGCGGCGATGTACGGCTCGGCGGCCGCCGGGCGGGCGGTGTTGAGACCGTCGACCCCCATGGCGAGGAGGCGCTGCCACTCCGCCGGTACGTCGTCACCGGCGCCGTTGAACCACACCCACACCTTGAGGCCGGCGGCGTGGGCGTCCGCCACGAACTGCGGCGTGACGACCTCGATCCCGCTGTAGACCGGCGGCACCTGGAGGTAGGCGTACCCCGGGAGCGGGCCGCGGCTCCCGAACCATGCGGTGACCGTGTCGACGCCCGGGCCGACCGGGACGTCGGGTGCCAGCGATCGGAAGTGCTCCATGACGGTGGAGTCGAACGCGACCACGACCCATCGGTCGGCCGGCCCGTGGGTCGCGATGTACGCGGCGAGCGCCTCGGCGCCGGGGATGCCGTCCTTGATCTCGACGTTGTACCGCTTGTTCGGGAACGCCGTCACGACGTCGTCGAGCGAGGCGATCCCGAAGTCGTCCGCCGAGTATCCCGCCGGAGCGGGCGTCCCGCCCGTGCGGATGCCACGCAGCGTGTACGCCTCCGGCGGCTCCGTCCGACAGGACCAGCAGTTCGGGATGAACCAGTGGGCGTTGTCCATGGCGCCGAGCTGCGCCGCGGTGAAGGAGGTGACGGGACCGGAGTCCCCGGTCGTCCGGTCGACGGTGTCGTCGTGCTGCACCATGATCACGCCGTCGGCACTGAGACGCAGGTCCATGTCGAGCACGTCGACCCCGGCGGCGACGGCTCGTCGCATCGCGTACATCGTGCTGTGCGGGGACTCGAAATCACCGCCCGCATGGGAGAGGTTCACCACCGCCCGGATCGGCGGCGTCACGACGGCACCGAGTGGCGACGGTGAGAAGAGCACGCCGAGGACGAGCCCGAACGACAGGGACAGCGGGAGCAGGCGGCGCATGCTGTGAACCTAGTGCGTACCCTTCACCGCATCGCGACGACGTCGAGGTCCTCGTCCCGCCAGTAGTCGTACCGTTCGTCGGGCAGCCGGAGGCAGTGCGTGGGTTCCAACGCCTCGACGAAGGCCGGCTCATGGCTCACGACGATGATCGTCCCCTCCCAGTGACGGAACATGCGACCGACCGCATCGACCGACGCCGGATCGAGGTTGTTGGTCGGTTCGTCGAGGACGAGCAGGTTCGACCGACCGGCGGCGAGCATGGCGAGACCGAGCTTGGCCCGTTCCCCGCCGGACAGGGAGCCGGCCGGCTGATCCATGGCCGCCCCGCTCAACCCGAACGAGCCGAGGAGCGCTCGGCGTTCCTTGTCGGTTCGGAGCGCGACGTCGTCGACGTTGTCGATCGCCAGGGCGTCGGTGTCGATCTGCTCGTGCTCCTGGGCGAAGTACCCGAGGTGGACGTTCGTCCCCAGCCCGATCCGACCACTCGACGGTGCCTGCACCCCCGCGAGGCACCGCAGCAGGCTGGACTTGCCGGCCCCGTTCCGGCCGACGACGGCGATGCGATCGCCGCGGTGGGCCGCGAAGCGCACGCGCCGCAGCACTGCGTTCGACCCGTAGGCCACTGCGAGTCCGTCGACCTCGATCGGTGTGGCACCTGACCGTTCCGGCGTCGGCAGCCGCATCCGGACCTGCTTCTCAGAGCGGTGCACCTCGGTCCGGTTGGCCTGCATGCGCTCGACCCGGCGATCGAGCGACTTCGCCGTCTTGGCCCGCTTCTCCGTCTGCCCCCGCATCGAGTCCGCGAGGGTCGAGAGCCGCTTGATCTCCTTCTCCTCCTGCGCCGACGCTCGGGCCCGCTGCACCTGGTCCTCGGCGAGGCGGGTCTGGAACGTCGTGTAGTTGCCCTTGTACTCGGTGAGCCGTCCGTCCTGCAGGTGCAGCACGCGATCGATGGATCGATCGAGGAGTTCGAGGTCGTGGCTGATGACCAGCATGGTCCCGGCGAACGAGGCGAGCTCGTCCATGAGCCACCGTTTCGCGCTCGCGTCGAGGTGGTTCGTCGGCTCGTCGAGGATCATGACGTCCGGCGCCTGGAAGAGGAGCCGGATGATGTCGACCCGTCGCCGCTGCCCCCCGGAGAGGGTCTCGATGTCGTCGAACAGCACCTCCTGACGGAGGCCGAGGCCGTCGGCCAGTCGCGCCATCGTCGCCTCGGCCTCGTACCCGCCGAGATCCCGGTAGCGCTCCTCGAGGGCACTGAACCGGTCGATCGCCTCGGCCGTCGGGTCCGCAGCCATCTCGTCCCGGGCCCGCGTGAGTTCCTCGTCGAGCCGATCGAGACCCCGTCCGCTCAACACGTGGGAGAAGCCCATCGCGTCGACCCCGAGGCCACGAGGCGGCGGGACCTGCGGGAGGAACCCGAGCGCGCCCATCGTCCGGACCTCGCCCGTCGTGCGCACCTCCGGCGCCGGGTCGCCGACGAGGACCGAGATGAGGGTGGACTTGCCGGTGCCGTTGCGTCCGACGAGGCCGACCTTCTCGCCCGTCGGCACGAGGAACCCGGCCTCCCGGACCAGCGCCCGGTTGCCGATCTCGATGGTCAGTCCGGTGCCGGAGATCACCTGTGCACGCTAGGCGACGGGAGGTGCTCCTCCCGCAGCGTCGCTGCGACCGAGGCGGGCCTCCATGAGCCGCGCCGCCGGGTCGGAGAACCGGACACCGGCTTCGATCGATGCGAGGAGCACGGTTCCGGGCAGCCGCCAGACGGTTGCGTCCGCGGTGCAGGTGACGTCGGCCGTGCGCGCACGACGTCCGATGACCCCGATCTCACCGAACCAGGCACCCGCACCCATCTCCGAGAGTTCACGGCGACGACCCGTCCGGTCCGTCAGGCTCGCGACGAACGCGCCGCTGCGGACGAACCACACGTCGTCCGCAGCGTCCCCTTCGGTGATCACCCGGGTGCCGGCGGCGATGTGCTCGCCTCGGACCGCACCGGCCATGCGCTCGAGCGCAGCCTGCGTGGCGTCCGCGAGCATCGCAGAGGCCCGCAGGGCCGTGACGATCGGTTCGAGCTCGTCCGCCCGCGCCGCGGCTCGGTCATCCAGCGCCTCGAGCGGCGCCCACGCGAGGAGCGCCCCGACGACGAGCGCCCCACCGGTGAGCACGAGCGTCCACTCGAGCCCGATGATGGACACGACGATCGGGGTGGCGAAGGCACCCACGAGCTGGCCGCCGGTGACCACGGTCTCGCGGAACCCGAGCGCACGGCCGAGGTGCTCGGCCGGCACGGTGCGCAGGATCAGCATGTACGCGACCACCTCGTACAGCACGAGGCCGCAGCCCTCGGCGAGGAGGATGACGGCCGCGACGGTCGTCGACCTCGTGAGTGCGAGCGCCATGAGGGGCATCGCCCCGAGCAGGTTCGCGGCGATGAACGCTCGCACGAGCCGCCGCCGGCCCGCGACCCGCGCCACGGTCGGCGCGACGAGGAACCCACCCAGACCGACGGCCGCCGCCATGATCCCCAGCGCCGCCGGATCGCCGAGCCGTTCGAAGGCGACGAGGGGCTGGAGCACCGCCTCCGCTCCGTACACCACCTCCGACAGGGCGATGAGGGAGACGAGGACCGGGAGCCCGGGGACGGCCAGCAGCGAGCGGAGCATCCCTCGGCTGTCCTCCGGGACGGCCGGGGGGACGGGTGTCGAACCCCGGACGGGCAGGATCGGCGGGACGAGGGCGGTGAGCACGAAGGACGCCCCGAAGGTGATGACGTCGACCACGATCACGGCTTCGACGGAGCTGACCGCGATGAGGATCCCGGCGACGACCGGGCCGCAGAGGATCGCCACCTGGTTGACGACCGACCCGATGGCGCTCGCCGCTGCGAGGTCGTCTTCCTCGACGATCTGCGGGGTGGCCGAGAAGTAGGCGGGCCGGGCGAACGCCGTGAGGCACTCGGTCGCCGCCGCGATGGCGAGCCCGAGGACGATCGGTCCGTCGCCGGCGATGAGCACGAGGAGCGCCACCATCGAGGCGGCGCGCGCCGCGTCGGCGACGAGCAGGATCCGACGCCGATCGATGCGGTCGGCGAGGGCTCCGCCGAACGGGGCCAGCACCGCGATCGGCAGCAGGCGGACGACCATGGTCGCCGCGATCCAGACCGGGGATGCGTCGGTCCGCTCGCCGATCCACACGACGAGGGCGACCGCGTACGCCCAGTCGCCGACCGCGCTCAGCCCTTGGGCCGCCGTGAGTCGCCGCCAGACCCGGTTCCGCCAGACCGATCGGTGACCGCGCCGCTGCATCCCGTCCGACTGCTCCATCCCCACGCCGGGGATTCTGCCCGAACCGTCACGGACCGACCCACCACATCGGCCGGTTCAGGTGCGGCTCCCCCGCCGCGACGACGCCGCACGTCCGGCGACGAGCGGGAGGTCGAGGTAGGTGAGGAGTCCGGGCTCCGCCGCGCACACGTAGGGCACGGCGTTCACGCAGTGCATCGCCGTCGCCACGATCCCGGGGTTGCGCACCAGACCCTCGGCGATCGAGTGCGGGTGGAGCTTCGTGAACGTGGCGAGGCACGACGGATCGCCGGTGACTTCCACCTCGAAGCGCTCCCCCGCCGGACCCCAGGTCCACGCCGGTTCGAGGTGCTCATCACCCATGAACCAGTTCACGATCGCGGCGATCACGACCTCACCGTCGACCGTCGCCTCCCACCGGAACCGCTGGGCCGCCACCTGCCCGGGTTCGATCGTCCCGATCGGCGAATCGATGGGCGCCGTGGCTACCGCCATCTCGTGGGTGGTCCGCAGGTCCGCATCGATCGCGAACCCCAACTCGGAGGCGACCATGTGGATCGACTGCCGGAAGCCGGCCCCGAGCGCCTCGGCCATGATGCTCGTGCGCGCCTCCTCCGGCGTGCGGCCGAACAGCATCCAGTCTCGGATGACGTCCGGCGCGCCGTAGGTGCGGATGTCGGAGAACTCCTCGGCCCGCACCCCGGTGATCGAACCCGACAGGGCCGAGATCATGAGGGGGAATCGTTCCGTGATCCCTCCCGGGTGGATCCCGGTGCCGTGGAGCGTGGCGCCTCCGGCCCGGGCGAGCGCATTGATGCGTTCGCGCTCGGGCGTCGGCGGGAAGAACCAGCCCAGCGGGGTGACGACGTCGATCCCGGCGCCGAGGATCCGCTCGACCACCGAGGGATCGGCGAAGATCGGCGCGTAGACGACGCAGTCGGCGCCGAGCGCGAGCAGCGCGTCGACGTCGCGCGTCGCCCGCACCCCGATCGGGTCCCGGCCGACGAGGGCACCGAGATCGACGCCGTCCTTCGCCTCGCCGTGCACCCACGCCCCGACGAGTTCGAGGTCCGGATGGTCGAGGATGCCCTCGATGGCGGCCCGACCCACTCCGCCGGTCGCCCACTGGATCACTCGGTACGTCAACGGTGTCCTCCTGTCGTGGCGGGCCGACGCTACCGCCGCCGGGACGCCGGGGCGCCGGAGCCGCCCCGGATCATCCCCTCTCCGCACCGGAAACTCGGGCAGGATCTCCGGCGTGATCAGGTGCGAGGGGCTCACGAAGCGGTACGGCGCGCGGACCGCCGTCGACGACCTGACCTTCGAGGTCCGGCCGGGCACGGTCACCGGGTTCCTCGGTCCGAACGGGGCCGGGAAATCGACGACGATGCGGATGATCATGGGGCTCGACGTCCCCGACGCCGGGATGTCGACCCTCAACGGACGGCGCATCCACGATCTGCCCGCACCGATGCGGGAGGTCGGCGTGCTGCTCGACGCCGGGTACCTGCATCCGACCCGGCGGGCCCGGCACCACCTGTGGGCCCTCGCCGCCTCGAACGGCATTTCGAGGTCCCGGGTCGACGAAGTGCTCGCGCTCGTCGGCCTCACGGAGGTCGCCGATCAGCGGGTCGGCCGGTTCTCGCTCGGCATGAAGCAGCGTCTCGGGATCGCCGCGGCGCTCCTCGGCGACCCGTCCATCATCATCCTCGACGAACCGGCGAACGGCCTCGACCCCGAGGGCGTGCACTGGATCCGGACGTTCCTGTCCTACCTCGCCGACCAGGGTCGCACCGTCTTCGCGTCGAGCCACCTCCTGTCCGAGATGGCGCTCATGGCCGACGACCTCGTCATCATCGGTGGTGGTCGTCTCATCGCCGAGACCGACGTGCGTTCGCTGACGGCCGACGCGGGCGATGCGTCGGTCGCCGTGCGGGGGCCGGACCTCGAGGCGCTCCGCGCCGCCATCACCGCCGCTGGGGGTGCCGTCACCACCGACGGGGACGCGCTCACGGTCACCGGCATCGACGCGGCGGCGATCGGGCACCTCGCCCACGCCGCGGGTATGGAACTGCACGAGTTGTCGCCCCGGACCACCTCGCTCGAGGACGCCTTCCTCCGACTCACGGCGAGCGTGCAGGAGTACCGCACCGCGCCACCGGGAGGTGAGTCGGCGTGATCCACCAGATGCGCTCGGAATGGATCAAGTTCCGCACCGTCCGCTCGACGGTAGTGCTCACGATCCTCGCGATCGTGCTGGCCGCTGGGGTCGCCGTGCTCGCGGGCTTCCTCGTCGACGGGACGATGCGGATCGACGACTGCCTCGGCGGCGTGCAGGTCGCATCGCTGCTGATCCTCGTGCTCGGGGTGCAGATCGTCGGGCAGGAGTACCGGTTCGCGACGATCCGCCCGACCTTCTCGGCCACGCCGCGTCGCGGCCGAGTCATCGTGGCGAAGCTCCTCGTGCTCTGCCTCACCACGGCGGTCGCCGCCGTCGTGCTCATGGCGCTCTCCGTGCTGTGTGCATGGATCGTGACCCGGTTCCAGGACATCCGCCTCGACCTCTCGGCACCCGGGACGAGTCGGGTCCTGATCGGGACCGTCGTCGTCCTCGTCATCCACGCGATCCTCGGATTCGGCGTGGGGTGCATCGTGCGGCAACCGATCGCCGGCATCGTGATCGTGCTCGTCTGGGTCACCGTCGTGGAGGGCATCCTCATCGGCCTGCTGCCGGACGCCGTGAAGTGGTTCCCGATCGCCGGCATGAACGACGTCAACGCCCTCGTGCTCCAACGGGACCGCGGACCGGACGCCATCGAACTCCTCGGACCGGTCCTCGCGGCGCTCTACTCCGCCTCGGTCGGCCTGGCGCTCGTGACGGTCGGCTGGCTGCGGATCCGTACGAGTGACGCCTGATCCGGCGGTCCGTTCCGCACGACCCGCCATCCGGTCCCCCGCCCCGAGCCCCGGTCCTCCGGTCCGGCGCGGCATACTCTGAGGCCCGTCCGGGTCCGGCCATCGCGACCGCAGGCCCCACCCGCCCCTCCGGAGTTCCGATGACCCGTCCCGATCCCGCATCCCTCGAGGCCGCCCGGGCGCGGTACGACGCCGAACGGGCCAAGCGGGTGCGGGACGAGGGCCTCGCCCAGTACCACTCCCTCGATGAGTTCGACCTCGACCGGGACCCGTGGGCGGATCCCGATTTCACCCGTGAGCCGGTGATCGAGGAGACCGAGGTGGTCGTCCTCGGCGGCGGCTGGGCGGGCATGCTCGCCGCGATCCACCTCGGCGAGCGCGGCATCACCGACTACCGGATCATCGAGAAGGCCGC
>JBJTWK010000085.1:0-11345 GCA_046081705.1 Actinomycetes bacterium
CACATCCAGTCCATGAGGGCGCGCGGCTCGACGCCCGCGATGAGCGTGAGGTTGCCGAGCACCATGAGGCGGGGGATGTGGTGGGTCCAGCCGTAGGTGTCGATGTCGGCGAGCACGTGACCGAGGCAGGCCATCTCGGTCGGTGCGCCGGTGAACGCAGGCGGCAACGGGCGGTGCGCCTCGAGCGCGTTGCGACCGAGGTAGTCCTCGCCCTCCGACCAGTACGTGCACCACACGTACTCGCGCCACCCGATGACCTGACGCAGCAGGCCCTCGGCGCTGGCGATGTCGACCCGACCGGCGCGGTACGCGGCCTCGATCTCGTCGGCGACCTCTCGCGGGTGGAGGAGTCCGAGGTTGAGCGGTGGGCTGAGCAAGGTGTGGGCGAGGTGCCAGGACCGCTTCGTCATGGCGTCCTCGTACGGCCCGAACTGCGGCAGCACGAAGTCGATCGCGTGACGGAGGCGGGCGAGGGTGCCGGCGCGCGACGTGGGCCAGAAGCCGACGGGTGCCGCGCCGACCACGGAGTCCGGAAGATCCGTGAGCGCCGCAGCATCGACGTCGTCGAGTGCATCGACGAGCGGGTCGGGGAACTCGACCCCGCCCTTCGGCAGCGACTTGCGGTTCTCCTCGTCGTAGTTCCAGCGTCCGGTCACCGGCTCGTCGCCGTCCATGAGGTAGCCGAGGCGTCGGCGCTGCCAGCGGTAGAAGGTCTCCATCGTGCGGCGCTTGCTGCCGGCGAACAACTCCTCGAAGTCGGCGACGTCGGTGAGGAACCGCTCGTCGGGCTCGATCTCGACTCCCAGCGCTGAGACGAGCCGGCGACCCCGGATGCTCGACGGGGCCATCGCCACCACCGACCCGGGGGAGTGCTCGGCGCGGTGGGCCTCCAGCCCGGCGGCGTAGGTCGGCGCGCGGCGGAGGTCGACGACGAACCCCTCGGCGGCGAGTTCGATCGCGAAGCGACGCATGGCCGCGACGATGAGGTGCGCGCGCTGGCGGTGCCAGGGTCGGCGCCCGAGGTGCTCGGCGGACTCGACCATGAGGATCCGGTCGACCTTCGGGCGCGCGCCGGCGAGTGGACCGATCCCACGGTTGAGTTGATCTCCGAACACCCAGATGGTGCGGCCGACCCCGCTCGCCATTCGCTGGCCTCCCGACGTGTGGCAAGCACGCTACGGGTGCTGCGGGCGTGATGCCGATCGGTGGCGCGCTCGGCCGGTCCGGGGCCCGCCCGGCCGGTGTGTGCGGCGGGATGGCCTTGACTGGAGGGTGCCCACCGGTCACGCTTCGTGGCCATGGTGCGTCATCGAGGTCGGCGGGTGCGGGGGTTCGGCGCGACCGTGCTCGTGCTCGCCTGCATGGCGATGGTGCTCGGCGGCCCGATTCCGCAGCCGGCCCCGGCGGCGATCTCGGGTCTCGTCGTGACCTCGCAACTCGGCTTCGCGCCTGGCGATCCGATGGCTGGGGTGCTCGCCGTGCCATCCGGTACCACGGTGGTGCGGTCGTACTCCGTCATCGCTGATGGAACCGGTGCGACCGTCTGGTCGAGCCCGCTGGGGGCCGCCGAGTTGCGTGCCGGCGGTTGGATCGGCAGCAACAAGGTCGGGGACACGTACCGACTGGACTTCACCGCTGCGCAGCTGGCGCCCGGGCGCTATCGCGTCGAGACGAACGGACTCCGATCCGCTGCGTTCACGGTCGGTACCGACGCGTACGACGTCGCCCGCCTCGATCCGCTCGAGTTCTTCCGGATCCAGCGGAGCGGTGTGGCGCACAGTTGGGTCTCGCTCGATGGATCGACCGGCGGACACGGGCCAGACCACCTCGACGACGCCCGGCAGGCGACCCGGCGCGACAAGGGCGGGGGCGATACGGCGCTCATCCAACAGGACGCGCTTGCGCTCCCGGGTGGCCGCCTCAACGTCGTCGGCGGCTGGGCCGATGCCGGCGACTACAACGCCTACATGGGGAACACGCCGTGGGCGGTCTACGTGCTGCTGCGCACCGCGGAGGATCGCACGGCGTACTGGCAGACGGTCGACGATGGGAACGGGGTGCCCGACATCCTCGATGTCACACGTCCGGCACTCGACTGGATGCTCAAGATGCAACACACCGACGGCTCGGTATTCGAGCGGGTGTTCAACGGCTATGGCGCGGCCTTCGACGGGCGTCCCGATCTCGAGACCGACGGCATCCCGGGCAACGCGGATGACCGACCGCTCGACACCGACCGGTATGCGGACATCACGGCGAAGGCCGTCTACGCGTGGGCTGTCGGATACCGGGTCTTCGGGGACGCCCGGTACCTTGCGGCGGCCCAGCGCGCGTGGGACTGGGCCACTGCGAATCCGTCGCGTGTGAAGCCGAAGGTCTACGGGGGTGGCCTGTACTTCGGAGACCTGGACATGGGGCTCACGCTCGGGGCGATTGAACTCCACCGGGCGCGGGTCGCCGGTGGTCTGACCACGGACCCGCGGTACCTGGCCCACGCGACCGCGCGGGTTCGGGCGCACCTTGACACCGGGGACTGGACCGGACCGAGCTCGTGGGATGCGCAGGGCTCCACAGTGCTCCAGGCGTTCGCCCAGTACGCCGACGCGACGGACCGGGCTCGGATCATCACCCAGCTCGGTGGCGCCATCGATGGTGCGATCACGGCCCAGGCGGCCAACGCGTACCGGTTCACCGACTGGTGGATCTACGGCGATTTCGGCCAGAACGAGACCTCCGCCTCAGCCTCGCGTGATGCCCTCTGGCTGTACCAGCAGACGGGGGACCGCCGGTACTACGAATACGCGGTCAACCAACTGAGTTGGATCTTCGGCAGGAACCCGTTCGGAGAGTCCTGGCTCGCCCATGCCGGCGCCGCCGAGTACACCCGCATCCCGCACTGGCGGGGTACGGCGAAACACCCGATCCGCGGGGTCGTCGTTCCGGGGGCGACGGACCGCAATGCGGACCGCATTCCGGACTACACCGACACCGGCGACTGGTTCTATGCGGAACCGACGATCAATCAGCAAGCCATGTTCATCCGGGTGATGTCGGACCTCTACATCTTGGCGGGAGGTGTGGTGAATCCGCCCCTGAACCTCCCGCCGGCCATCTCCATCGATGCCCCGTCCAGCGGGACGACATTGAGCGGTTCGGCGACCGTGTCGGCGACGGTCGTCGATGCGACGGGGGTGGCGAGCGTGTCGCTGCGGGTCGATGGCGGTTCGCCCATCCCGATGAGCCGCTCATCCGCCACGGCGCCGTGGCAGGCGACGATCAACACGGCCGCGTATCCGGATGGGCTGCACTCGCTCGCGGTCAGCGGATCTGACACCGCGGGTCTCACCTCCCAGCAGACGGTCTCCGTGGCCTTCGCGAACGCTTCGACTTCGGCGCTGCACATCCAGCGGTTCGAGGGTGCCATCGTCCGTAAGAGCACCCGGAGCCAGGGACGCTGCGACGTGTTCGTCGTGGATGCGTTCGGTCGGCCGGTGGCGAGCGCCTCGGTGAGCGGACGGTGGTCCGGCGCGGCCACCGACACGTTCACCGTGACTGCGGACGCCACGGGCAAGGCGACCGACTACTCGAACTCGGCGACCGTGGCCTCGGGCGCAGCCTTCACCTGCACCGTCACGGGCATCGCGCGCGCGGGCTGGACCTACGACGCTGCGGCGAACTCGTCCTCATCAATCACCCTGATCGTTCCGTGAGGCGGGCGTCGTGACCTTCGCCCTCATCATCATCGGCGGAACCCTCGCCGTCGTGTCCATCGCCTCCGGGCTCGGCAAGCTCGCCCGGCACGCGATCCCGGTCGAGGTGCTCACCCGGGTCGGCGTGCCGCCGGCTCGCATCCCGGTGCTCGGAACGCTCTAGATCCTCGGCGGTCTCGGCGTCGTCGTCGGCGTCTGGATGCCCGTGCTCGGACTGCTGGCCGCACTCTTCCTCACCCTGTACTTCCTCGGAGCGGTCTTCGCCCACCTGCGCATCAAGGACCCGCTCAAGGAGGTCGCACCGGCGATCGTCCTGTTCGTGGTCGCGCTCATCACCACGGTGCTCGAGACCACGCGCTGATCACTCCGCCGCAGTTCAGATGCGGCGGTAGTTCCGAAGGTCGCCGCTCACCGGCGGGACGCTACACGTCGGTCGCGCCGGTGACGACGAATGCGATGGCGCCCTCGCCCGTCGTCTGCTCGCGACCACGCAGGCGGTTCATGAGCCGGCTCGGACCGAGGGTGACGAGCCACGCGATCCCGTACTTACGGCGCACGAGGCGCTGGACCTCCTGCGCGCGCTCGGGAGAGAGCACCTCGCCGGTACCGATGTGGCGTGTGGTGCCGTCCGCGATCCGACCACGGAAGTTCGACACCGCGACGGTCACCCGGGGGTCCCGGCCGAGGCGCTTCACCTTGAACGAGGTCGAGTCGGTCGTGAACGCGTACCCGTCCTCGAAGGGGACGATCCACACCGGTGCCTCAACGAGCGTCCCGTCGCGCTTGTAGGTGCCGAACGAGACGTACTTGGCGTTGTCGAGATCCTGCGGCATACGGCGAGGCTACCGACCGTGCGCGACGACGGGGCTATCGTCGAGCCATGCCCACGAAGTCCGGTGACCGATCTGCGCACTTCCCCGCGATCGAGAAGAAGCACGGGAGGCCCGTCGCCTTCTACCTGCAGGAGTTCGCGGATCTCGGCGACGCGAAGTACCAGGAGCAGATTGACCTGCTGCGCGAGCGGCACGGGTTCAGCCAGGCGCACGCGAACGCCGTCGTGATGTACGCGCGGGGTTCGACGACGTCGAAGCGGGTCGATACGCCCGAGGCCTACTTCGCCTCGCTCGGAGGCGAGCGCGAGGTGACGATCCGGGCGATCTTCGCGGCGATCGCCTCGAAGTACCCCGACCTCGAGCTCGTGATCGCGTGGAACCAGCCGATGCTCAAGCAGGGCAAGGACTACGTGTTCGGGGTGTCCGCGGCGACGAACCACCTCCTCCTCGGCCCGTGGGGCGGCATCTCCGATGCGGTCAAGGACCGCCTCAAGGGACTCGAGGCGAACAAGAAGACCATCCGCGTGCCCGTCGACTGGAAGGTCGACGCGCCGCTCCTGCGGCTCATGGTGCGCGAACGTCTCGCCCAACTCGGCTGATGGCGCTGTCCGACCCGTACGAGTTCGACGCCGAACTCTGGGAGTGGGGTGGTAAGGCGTCGTGGTGCTTCGCGAGCCTCCCGGAACCGGTGGCCGACGAGATCGACGGTCGGTTCGGTCACCTCGCCGCCGGGTTCGGTTCGTTCAAGGTCGAGGTCGCGATAGGCGGGACGACCTGGCGCACATCGGTGTTCCCGGACGCGAAGCGCGGCACCCTCATCCTCCCCGTGAAGAAGGACGTCCGGCGTTGCGAGGGCGTCGACTTCGGCGACACCGTCACCGTCGCCCTGCGCGTGGTCCTCGACTGATCGCAATCGTGGCCTCACCGTCGACCTGTCGAACGGGTGGCAAGGGGCTACCGATCCTCATCGCTCGGACGCGACCGCGCTCCTCATGACGGCCCGGGGTGGTGCGCCGCGTGGTCGCGGCCGATCCGCCAGAGCGCGCGGAGCCGTCCGGAGCGCGGCGGGTGATCGTCGTGGTCCCACGCATCGCCCATGACGTCTCGCCCGGTGACGATGTGGCCGTGTCCGGGGAGCAGGTGCTCCACCGACAGTGATCGCAGGCGCGCCGCGGTCGCCGCCGACTCGCCGGCGTCCACGTATTCGGGGTTGCACCACGCACGACCCGCGAACGACACCACCGAGTCGCCGGAGATGAGGGTGCGCGTCGGTTCGTGGAACAGACAGGTCGCATCGTCGGTGTGGCCGGGCGCGTGGACGACCCGCCAGTCCGGGGCGCCGGGGAGCGGTGTGTCGTCGTCGAGCCATCCGTCCGCACCCTCCGGGAACGCGATGTGACGACCGTCGTACCCGATGTGGCCCATGAGCGGTCGCAGCTCGCCGAGCGCCGACCAGTCGCGGGGCTGCTCCGCGACCACCGGCAGGATGCGGGACATCGCCGCGGGCCCGGGGGACCGCAACGGCCGGGTGCCGGCGAGCATCGCCTCGACCGTTCGCGGCAAGAGGATCTCGGCGCGGTCGTTCGCCGTCAGCGCCGTGAGACCGGCGACATGATCGACGTGGCCGTGGGTCGCGACGACTGCGCCGAGGTCGTCGGGGTCCTGGCCCTGTTCGCGCAGCACCTCGCGTACGGCCGGGAGCTGCGACGGCAGTCCGAGGTCGATGACCATCGGGCGACCGTCGCCGCGGTCGTGCACCACGTAGCAGTTGAACACCCATCGCGAGATCACGGTGATGCCGATCTCGGGGAGATCGCGGATGACGACGGGTCCGGCCACGCCGGAATCCTACGAGTGGGTGTCCTTCGTGCGCCGCGCTCCGCCGCGGGGAGACGGGCGGCGACCGCCCGGAGGCCGTCGAGTCGCTCCATGTGGACGGTCCGGTCGGCCGAGTCGCTCGATCGCCTCGTCTCATCAGTCATGAGCCCCCGCCCGGTCGACGGATCAGCGGCGGTCGGCGACACTCACCGCGGCACGACTTCGAGGAGGTATCCGCCGGACGATCGGCGGAGCGGATTCCGTATGCAGACCCGATGAGCACTGCGAGGCCCGCGCCACCGACGGTCGCAGCATCGAGGGCTGTGGTCACGCACGCGACGACGAAGCACGTGACCCATGCGATCTCGACCCCCACGAGCGCGGTGTCCACGACGAGCGCGATCGGCCGTGAGGAACGTCGCGTGCGCGCGGCGGGCCGTGCGATCCGGGACGTCATGGCGAGCCTCTCGATGGTGGGTGGGTACGATCCGGCGATCCCGTCGAGGGTGGCCCGGTGCACTGCCACGAGGGCAGGGTCCTTGGTCCGGGACCGCTCGTCAGGTGGCGGGCCACTCCCGGGCGCGGGCGAATGTGGCGTGCATCACACGGTGGGTCCCTCCGCGCGGGTCATCCGCCCGAGCGTGCGGATGCGTATACCGCCTGATCCAATCCCGACTCCAGGAGACCTCCATGTTGCGCAAGATGCTCGTCACCCCCGTCCTCGCACTGGCCCTCGCCGCCGGCGTGGCCGCCCCTGCTGGTGCTACCACCTCGACGGCCCCGAACGTCGTGGAGGTGCTTGCCCAGCGGAGCAGCCTCAGTGGCTTCGACGCGAACCCCCAGGACTACGACATCCTCATCAAGGCCGCGCAGACCGCGGGTCTGGTGGACGCACTCGCCACGACGTCGAACATCACGGTGTTCGCCCCGAACGACGCCGCCTTCCTGCGTACGGCGCGCGACTTCGGGTTCACCGGCACCACCGAGTCGGCCGCCTGGTCGTTCCTCGTCACCGCCCTCGGGCAGGTCGGCGCCTCGACGGGTATCGGCAGCGCCGTCGACGTACTCACCGTCGTGCTGAAGTACCACGTGGCCCCCCAGCGCCTCGGCGTGTGGTCGATGCTCTACAAGGGCGTGACTGGAGGTAGCGTCTCGACCCTCGCCGGTGCGAGCTTCAGCGTGCGGTTCATCCAGCTCGTGGACCTCGCCCCGGCCCGTCCGAACCCGTACCTCAACCTGTTCGCCCTCGACATCAAGGCGAACAATGGCGTGATCCACGGCATCACCCGGGTGCTGATCCCTACGGCCATCTGATCCGTCAGGCGTGACGCGAGGCAGGTGGGGCGCCCTCGGGCGCCCCACCGTCGCGTCTGGGGGTTCACGTCGCAGCGAGGAGGAGTGACCCGGTGATCACCTCGATCGCGATCCCGGCGAGGTTCTCCTTCGACCACGAACGATCGACGACCGCAGACATCGTCCGTCCGGCCGCAGCCCCGAACCAGGCGCAGGCGAGCAGGAGTGTGGCGTCACTCGAATCGATGACGATGGCGGCGACACCGGCGGCGAGGAACAGCCCTCCGTAGGTCGCCCGGAACTCGGAGCGGCCGAGGCGACCGTCGAGGCTGAGGCCGATCGTGCGGCTCACCGGTCCGGGAAACGCCAGGCCGATGACACCCCCGAGGATCGTGATGGCCGCCCCGATGTATCCGAACGTGTTCACGCTGCTCGCCCCCGATCATGGTCGTGCCCACCGCCCGGCTCCGGAGCTGAACCGATGGGCGCGCTGTGACATTCCCGAACGCCCCTGCGCCGTCGTCGACCGGGATCTCGCGTGGTTCAGGTCCCCTTGGCTCGGACGACGCCGAACTCGATCATCGAGTCCGCCATCGACTCGACCATCTCGCGCAGGCCGCGGGGCTCCCATCCGAGGATTCGGACGATCTTGGAGAAGTCCACGTCCTGACGGACCGAGAGATCGTTGAGCGCGAGCCGCGCGGTCTTGTCCCAGAGCGCCATGACCCGGATGAGGAAGTCGGGGAGATTCCCGGTCGGGACCCGGAACCCCTTCGGCCGGAGGTGCTCGTCGAGGATGACGGCGACCTCGCGCAGCGAGTGGTTCTCGATCGCGCAGAGGAACCGCTCGCCCCCGGCCTCGGGGGTCGTCATGGCGGCGACGTGAGCCGTCGCGACGTCCCGGACGTCGACGCACGCGAAGTTGATGTTCGGGATCGCCGGGAAGTCGCGGTCGATGAGCTTCTTCACCGCCTCGCCCGATGTCCCCCAGTCCTCGGAGAGCAGCGGACCGAGCACGAGTCCCGGGTTGATGACCGACATCGACATCGCCGCATCCGGGCCGAGATCGGTCATGAACTGCCACGCCGCCCGTTCGGCGAGCGTCTTGGACTTCTCGTACGCGCCGATGCGGCGGTCCGTGAGGTCCGACCAGTCGTCCTCGGTGAAGGTGTGGTCGCGGTCCCGCCCATACATGACGGCGGCCACCGACGACGTGAGGACCACGCGTTCGACGCCGGCCCGCGCCGCCGCCCGGAGGACCCGCAGGACGCCGTCGCGGGCGGGGACGATGAGGTCATCCTCGTTGCGGGGTGGCGTTCGGGGGAGCGGGCTCGCGACGTGGAGCACGAAGCGACATCCCGCGACGGCGTCGTCCCAGCCGTCGTCCGCCGTGAGGTCGGCGGCGACCACCTCGAACCCGTCGGCGAGTCGCTCCCGTCCCGCGTCGTCGAGGTGCGGGCGCAGGACCGCGGCGACCTCCTCGGTGCGGCCGGCGCCGCGCGCGGTGCCGCGCACCCGGTAGCCGCGGTCGAGCAGTTGGATGATGCAGTGCTGGGCGATGAATCCGGTCGCCCCGGTCACGAGCACGGTGTCGGTCATCGCTCGCCTCCTCATCGCTGCGGGCTCCGGCCCGACCCGCCCCCGCTCGGTGCCTATCGTACGGAGCGCGTCGCCGATGTCCCGGAGCGGTGGCCGGTCAGGTGCGGTCGGCGACCCAGTTGCCGTGGAAGCCGAACGGGACCCGCTGGGGCAACCTCACCCGGGCCACGTACCCGCGAGCGAAGTCCTGGGCGTCGATCACGACGAACTCGGCCGACTCGTCGTTGTCGTCGTGGACGAAGGTGACCAGCCAGCCGTCGTCCTCGACGGTGCTGCCGGCGCGACCGACGAACACGGGCTCGCCCGCGGCCCGCCCGGGACCGTGGTCGAACACCTCCCGGGTACCGGTCACGAGGTCGTGCTTGATCGTCGGCCACCGCATCCCGGCGGCCGGTTGCGCGCAGTACCCGTACCGGTAGGGCTTGCCCGTGAGCGCGCCCCGGTGGCGGGGGAACTCGTTGAAGGTCTCGTCGATGGTCGTGGCCGAGACGGTGCGCCGCACCGGGTCGACCTCCCAGCGCACGAGCCGGGCTTGCGAGTCGCCGAACGGGCCGTTGAGGTCGTTGCGCATCATGACGTCGTAGAAGCAGACGTCGAGCACGACCGTGCCGGTGTCGTCGTCGTAGGCGTTCATCGGGTGGAACACGTACCCGACCGGCACGTCGATCCAGATGATGTCCTCCGCGGTGCCCTCGCGGGGCATGAGGCCGATCCGGTTCCCGTAGTCGGCGTTCCAGCGGAACGGGAACATGCGGCCGGTCGAGATGAGGTCGAGATCCACGAGCACCGGCTGGTCGTACACGACGACGTACCGGTCCGTGATCGAGATGTCGTGCACCATCGACATGCCGGGCAACGGGATGTCGACGGTCCGGTTCACCCGCCCGTCCCGACCCACCCGTACGTACTGGATGTGATCCATCCACTCGGCCCAGGCGTAGGTCATCGCGTGCATCTCGCCGGTGGCCGGGTCGAACTTCGGATGGGCGGTGAACGCGCCGGGCAGCGTGCCCGAGAAGTCGTTGCGCCCGATCGTCTCGAGCTCGTAGGTGAGCTCCACCGGGCAGCCGCCGGCCTCGACCATGGCCCACGTCGTGCCGGCGAACCCGCCCACGTTGGTGTTCGGTCCGACGGGGGTGCCGTTCCAGTTGCGTCCCGGGATGTCGGGCTCGCCGCGAGCCGCGCTCACCGAGGCGGATCCCACGTACCGGTTCCGGTACCACTCGGCGCGTCCCTCGCGGAGTCGGATCCCGTGCACCATGCCGTCGCCGATGAACCAGTGGTGGATCGCCGGGTCGACCGGCCGGATCGGGTTGGGGCCGTTGCGCAGGTAGCGCCCGTTGAGCTCGGCCGGCAGTTCGCCGATCACCGGGAGGTCGAGCGCCGTCACCTCGTCGGTGACCGGGGCGTAGTTGCCCGTGAGGTACATGTTCGTGGGGGCGGATTCCGTCGTCATGGCGCCGATGCCTAGTCGGCGTGCTTGACAGCGTCAAGTACCCCTCCCTACGGTCTCGGTGTGGTCGAGAGTTCCCTCCGCGACACCGTCCTGCGAGCCGCCGTGGACCACATCGCGGCGCACGGGCCCGACGGGCTGTCCATCCGGCAGGTCGCCGCGGCGGCCGGGGTGAGTCACCAGGCGCCGTACCACCACTTCGCCGATCGGGCCGCCATCCTCCGGGCGATCGCACTCGAGGGGTTCGCCCTGTTCGGCGCCACCCTGCGGGACGCCGTCGTCCGCCCCGATATCGACCCCGCGACCGCGTTGCTCGAGGGGTACGTGGACTTCGCGGTGCAGCATCCCGGGCACTTCCGCGTGATGTTCCGGACCGACCTCGCGCCCATCGACGACGACGGTGACCTCGTCGAGGTCGCCGACGCGTCGTTCGAGGTGCTCGTCGACCACGTGCAGCGGACACTCGGCGATCGGGCGTCCGTGGAGGAGATCCGTGCCCGTGTGGTCACGATGTGGTCCATCGCCCACGGACTCGCGACGCTCCTCATCGATGGACCGCTCGAGACCAAGCTCGGTCCCGTGACCGATCGGTCCGCGCTCGCGCGCGCGGTCGCACGGGCGAGCGGCATGACCCAGGAA
>JBJTWK010000086.1:0-4481 GCA_046081705.1 Actinomycetes bacterium
TGGGGGACGCCCGGGTGATCGCGTTCGCGATCAACGGCGTCGTCGCCGGGTTCGGTTTCGCCGATCCGCAACCCGGGAGCACGAACGACCTCGGGTACTACTTCGCCGCGCTCGCCCCGACACCGTTGCGACCGGGGGCGAACACGATCACGGCCTACGTGGTGCGCGGGGACCCGGCGGCCCCGGTGCTCGACCCGGTCCGCATCGGCAACTGACCGAACGACCCGCTACCAGCAGTGGTGGCCGTCGTCGGGGTCCCGCGGCGGCTCGACCCCGAAGTGCGCACGCACCTCGGCGAGCGGCCGCGGTGCGAGGGCGAGGTGGTCGACGAGCGAGAAGTCCCCGGTGCAGTGAGCGCCGCGTGCGAGCTCGAGCGCGAGCAGGTCGGCTGCGCCGGCCTCGTCGAGGATCCGCTCCTCGGCCCGCACGGTGGGCGGCGACGCGAACCCGGCCTCGTGCACGACGAGCGACGCGAGCAGCGCGGCGGCGTTCACGTCGTTGTCGTCCATGCCCATCTGGAACGCGCTGAGCGCGACCTCGCCCGCCCCGGTCGGCTCGATCCCGGCGATGACGTGCGTCATGTCGTGGGCGACGAAGAAGTGGTTCATGTCGATCGCGACGACACCGGGCAGCGACAGGTGGTGGCGCTGGTAGAAGTCGATGTACGCGCGCCCGAGCGTGCCGTCCGGGAGATCGGCGAACGCGGCGAGTCGCGCCGCGAGTTCGGGCTCGGGTGCGTCGGCCGGTGCGACCCCGCCGAGCCCCGGCTCCACCCGGTCGGCGAGGTTGGTGTCGAGGAACCGGTGGAAGTCGGCGGCGGCCCGTTCGGTGCCCGCGTCCACGAGGTCGCGCAGCATGCCGAGATCGGGGCCGGCGAACCCGAGCGCCGCGGCGTAGGCCTCGACCCGGTCGACCTGGGCCTCGGTGAGCGGGTGACGACAGACCTCGAGCGCCACGAGCATCTCGTGGAACCGGCGGCGCAGCAGCGGGTCGGGGAGTGCCGAGGCCGCCGCCTCGGGCCCGAGCGGGGCGACGGCGGCCGGGTCGAACCCGGGACAGCCCCAGACGTGCTCGGCGATCGCCCGGAGGAGGATCACCTGCTCCCGGTTGGGTCCGCCGTCGACGTCGATGGCGCCGAGGAGCGCGGCGAGCATCGCATCGACCGATTCGTCGGGCACGTGGAACGGCACATCCCGACACTAGGAGCGTGGCACCCACCGCCGGAAGCCGGGCCGAACGGGTGTCGCGGCTACCATGCTCCTGTCGCCCAACTGGGCGACCACGCTCCGGCGACCTCGAAGCACCTCGGACCCTCAGGTCCGATCCCGTCGCCACCGGTCCACGGCCCACTCAGCCGTGGCACCGCCGAGTCGATGTGATCCCGGGAGCCACCCGGGTGACGGACGTCGACACCGGTCCGCGGTTCCGGCACCACGTGCGCTGGGACCCTGAGCGGACGAGCGCAGTCGACGAGCACGTCACCATTCACGAGGATCCTTCCCCATGTCGTTCCGAGACCTCGGCGTGCGCGCCGACATCGTGGCCGCGCTCGACGCGCGCGGCATCACCGAGCCCTTCCCCGTACAGGCCGCGGCCATCCCCGACGCGCTGTCGGGCCGTGACCTCTGTGCGAAGGCGCCGACCGGATCGGGCAAGACGATCGCGTTCGGCATCCCGATCGCGGTCCGGACGAGCCGATCAGGACCGCGTCGGCCCCACGCCCTCGTGCTCGCCCCGACCCGGGAACTCGCCCAGCAGATCGAGGCCGAACTCACCCCGATCGCCGAGGCCCGTGACCTGCGGGTGCTCTCGGTGTACGGCGGGGTCGGGTACGAGAAGCAGAAGCGCACCCTCAAGCGGGGGGTCGACGTGCTCGTCGCCTGCCCGGGCCGGCTGCGGGACCTCATCGACCAGAACGCGGTGCGCCTCGACGCGGTCGAACTCGCCGTGATCGACGAGGCCGACCGGATGGCCGACATGGGGTTCCTGCCCGAGGTCTGCCGGATCCTCGACCTCGTCCCGGCCGACCGTCAGACCCTCCTGTTCTCGGCGACCCTCGACGGTGACGTCGCGACCCTCACCGAGCGGTACCAGGTCGACCCCGTCGTGCACGAGGTCGAGGGCGCGAGCGTGGACCCGAACGACCTCGAGCACCGGTTCCTCGAGATGAAGGGTGTGGAACGGCCGGCCCACACCGCCGACATCGTCGAGGCCGAGGGGCACACGATCGTCTTCACGCGGACCCGCCACGGCGCCGACAAGGTCGCCAAGCTCCTCAACGGCATGGGGGTGGCGTCGTCGGCGCTGCACGGCGGCATGTCGCAGCGCCAGCGTGATCGCGCCCTCGCCGAGTTCAAGCAGTGGCGCATCCGCGCGCTCGTGTGCACCGACGTCGCCGCACGCGGGATCCACGTCGATGACGTCGCGTGCGTGATCCAGTACGACCCGCCGGAGGACGCCAAGACCTACATCCACCGGGCCGGTCGCACGGCGCGTGCGGGTGCGACCGGGATCGTCGTGAACTTCGTGCTGCCGGACCAGCGCAAGACCTGGCGCCTGCTGCGCCGCGACCTCGACATCCACGCGGAGCCGACGCCGGCCGGCGAGGCGACCGTCCGCGAGTTCCGGGAGCCGCGGGCGGAGCGCACCGACGATCGCCGGGCCCCCCGGTCCGGTGGACGGCCGGGCTCGCGGCCCGCGGCGCCGCGCCGCAACCGCGAGGACCGCCCGAGCCGGAGCCGCGACGATCGGGCGCCCCGGCTCCGCGAGGACCGTCCCGTCCGGGATCGTGATGACCGTCCGGGGCGGTCGCGTGGTGATCGGTGGGATGAGCGTCCGGTGCGTGGTCGGGATGAGCGTGGGTCGGCGCGTCGTGATGATCGTGCGGGGCGGTCGCGTGATGATCGGTGGGATGAGCGTCCGGTGCGTGGTCGGGATGACCGCCCGGCGCCGCATCGTGACGATCGGGGCGCCGCCCGCGGCGAGGATCGCCCCGACCGGACGCGCAGCGAGCGCGGGCGGACGGCCGGTGCACCGACCCGGGCCGGGCGACCCGGTGCGGCGAAGCGCAAGGGCAAGCCGACGGCGTCCACCAAGGACAAGGGCAAGCCGCGCTGGGCGACCAAGGGCTCGGGGTCCTCGGGTGGCTCCGGCGGGCAGGGTGGCCGTCGGGGGTGACCCGGAGCGCGGCGGTACGCTGCGCGCCGATGTTCGGTGAACTGCTTGATCTCCGCGAGATCCCGGCCACGGTGCCCGGGTCCCGGGCGTGGTGGGTGCTCGTCGCCAGCGAGGACTTCGCCGGTCGGCCGACGACCACGAGCGGGATCGTGTGCGCGCCCGTCGCGCCGACGGCCGGTCGTCCGGTCGTCGTCTGGTGCCACGGTACGACCGGGATGGGGGACACGTCCGTGCCCTCGGCGCAGTCCGATCCCGCAGGTGAGCTCGTCACCGACATGGAGCCCGAGGATCTGGCGGTCGTCGACCACGGGGTCCCGGGGATGAGCCGACTCGTCGGCGCGGGCGCCGTGGTCGTCGCCCCGGACTACCAGGGCCTCGGCACCCCCGGGTTCCACCACTACGCGCTCAACGCCACGGGGGCCCGCGATGCGATCGCCTCGGCAGCCGCGGCGCAGCGGATCGACGGGTGCGGTGCCGGGTCGCGGGTCGGCGTGCTGGGGTGGTCGGAGGGTGGCGGCGTGGCGCTCGGCGTCCCCGAGGTCCCCGAGTCCGCCCGCCGCGGGCTCGACCTGCGGGGCGTGGCGGCGTTCGCTCCGGGTGTGGCCGGGCTCGCCCTGCCCCTCGTCGGGCTCACGGGCGCCAACATCGTGGCCACCGACGGTCCGGACCCGCACACCCTCATGCTCCTCGTGGTCCACGGGTGGCTCCACGACGACCTCGATCCGCTCGACCTGCTCACGCCCCCGGCGGTGGCGATGCTCGAGGCCGAGTGGAACCGGCGCACCTGCCTCGAACTCGGTGCGCTCGCCGCGGACCTCGAACGCCGTGAGGGTCCGCTCCTGCGACCGGATCCGCAGCGGGTCGACCGGTGGCTCGAGCGGCTGGCCGAGACCTCGGCGGGCCGCGTCGCCGCCGATGCACCCGTGTGGATCGCGACCGGCACGGCGGACCGGACCGTGCTGCCCGTCATGCAGCAGGCCTACATCGACACGGCGAAGGCGCTCGGGACCGACGTCACCCACCACGTGGTCGAGGGCGCCGATCACGTGGAGGTCGTGTTCGCGGCGGAGGCGGACGCCTGCGCCGTGCTGCTCGATCGCCTCGACGCCTGAACGGCGGGCGCGGGCCGAGCGCCTAGCGGTCCGGGAACTCGTACTCGACCTCGTCGAACGAGTCGACGGGGAACGCGTAGAGCAGGCGCAGCACCTCGTCGCCCGTGTTGCGCACGAAGTGCGGCGTGCCGCCGGGGACGAACACCACCGATCCGGCCTCGACCGGGTGCTCGACCCCGTCGATGTGCACGT
>JBJTWK010000087.1:0-15703 GCA_046081705.1 Actinomycetes bacterium
CCCGTCGCGCCCTTGACGCCTGCCGCACCGGTCGCACCGGTCGCACCCGTCGCACCCGTCGCACCCTTGGCCCCCGCGGGGCCGGTGGCACCCTTGACGCCCGTCGCACCGGAGGCACCGGTCGGACCGGTGATGCCGACACCCGTGGGACCGGTGACACCGGTGGCACCCGTCGCACCCCTGGCACCCGTCGCACCCGTCGCACCGGCGGGGCCCTGCGGGCCCACCGGGCCCACCGGGCCCTGCGCACCGGTCGCACCGGTCGCACCCGTCGCACCCGTCGCACCCGTCGCACCCGTCGGACCCTGCGGGCCCTGGGCACCGGTCGCACCGGCGTAGCCACCGATGGCCAGCGGCACCTCGTCGACGGTGCACCCGGAGATGTCGACCGCGACGTGGGTCACCGTGCCGTCGACCATGTTGAAGCAGAGCCACCCGCTCGTCGACGGGCCGTACTCAGCCGATCGGAGGGACACCGAGAGGCGATTGGTCGACGCGGCGCCGGCGGCGGTGGCCGGCGCAGCCACGAGGGCTGCAGCACTCAGCGTGGTGACGATGATCGAGCGCTTGGTCGGCATGAGAACTGCTCCCTGTGGCAGAAGGGTGACATTCGGGTGGCTGAAGCCTCCAAGATGTTGCAGAGAGTGAGGTCGGTTCATCATCATTCCTGAGGATCTGTCATGACATGAGGAGATCCTGAGGTCCACCACCCACCCACGGGCGCCGGATGCCACGGAAGGTGGTCGTCGAGGGCCGGGCCCGAGATCGAGGCCCGCGGTTTCCCCGTGCGCCCAACCGTTCGGGGAACGGCCCAGGCGCGAGCCCCGGCGCCACCGCCGACCGCGCCGCTCCGCCTCCGTCCGGGTCTCGAACCGGGTCACCGGATCGGGCCGGTCAATCGGTACCCTGCGGGACCCCGTCGAGACCGGAGCCCCGTCGTGGCCGAGACCGTCACCACCTTCTGCCGGATCTGCGAGTCGCTCTGCGGTCTCGAGGTCACCGTCGAGGACGGCGCCATCACCCGCATCCGCCCCGACGATGAACACGTCGCCACCGCCGGGTTCGCGTGCATCAAGGGCGTGAAGCAGCACCGGCTCTACGCATCACCCGACCGGCTCCGGTTCCCGATGCGCCGCACCGGCGACGCCTGGGATCGGGTGTCGTGGGAGACCGCCGAGGCCGAGATCGGGGCGAAGGTCCGCTCGATCGTCGCCGAGCACGGCCCCGACGCCGTCGCGATGTACGTGGGCACGGCCGCCGGGTTCAGCGTGTTGCACCCGATCTTCGCCCAGGGGTTCATGGATGGCCTCGGGTCGAGGTCGATGTTTGCGAGTGCGACCCAGGACTGCGCGAACAAGTTCGCTGCGGCCCGCGAGATCTACGGGTTCCCGTTCACCCAGCCCGTGCCGGACGTCGACCGCACCGAGTGCCTCGTCATCGTGGGCGCCAACCCGGTCGTCTCGAAGTGGTCCTTCCTCCAGGTCGCCGACCCGAAGAAGCGCCTGCGGGAGATCGCCGAGCGCGGCGGCCGGGTCATCGTGGTCGACCCCCGCCGCACGGAGACGGCGAAGTCCGCCACGGACCACGTGTTCATCCGGCCCGACACCGACGTCTTCTTCTACCTGTCGTTCCTCAACGAGCTCATCGCGAGCGGGGGCGTGGACCGAGCGCTCGTCGACGCCCACACCACCGGGTTCGACGAGGTCGCCGCGCTGTGCGCCGATTGGACCCCGGAGCGCACGGCCGAGGTGACCGGGATCGACCCGGCCGCCCTCCGGGAGATGGTCACGGCGTTCCGATCGGCCGGCGCTGCAGCGATGTACTCGTCCACCGGCGTGAACATGGGCTCGAACGGCGTGCTCGGCTTCTGGCTCCAGGAGGTCATCAACGCGGTGTCCGGCAACCTCGACCGGCCCGGCGGCACGGTCGTCGGCAAGGGCATCTTCGACTTCGCGAAGTTCGGCAAGCGGACCGGGACCCTCATGAGCGACGACGTGTCGCGGGTCGGCGGGTTCCGCAAGACCAACGACGCGTTCCCCGGCGGGATCCTCGCCGACGAGATCCTCACCCCCGGGCCGGGCCGGATCCGGGCGCTGTTCGTCACCGGTGGCAACCCACTGCTCACAATGGCCAACGCCGGCCGCCTCAAGGGGGCGTTCGCTTCGCTCGAGCTGCTCGTGACGGTCGACATCTACCGCAACGAGACGGGCTCCCTCGCGCACTACACGCTGCCCGCGACCGACCCGCTCCAGCGCGCCGACCTCCCGTTCATCTTCCCACTCGTGCTCGGCATGCAGTCGCGTCCGTACCTGCAGGCGACACGGGCCGTGGTCGAGCCGCAGGACGACCAGCGCGACGAGGCGTCGATCTACCTCGCGCTTGGGAAGGCGTGCGGTGCGCCGATCTTCGGCTCGAAGCCGGCCCAACGCTTCCTCGAGCGCATGGCGGCCAAGCACGCCCGCAGGCGGGGCCTCCCCCGCCCGACCGTGCCCGCCGAGAAGGTGCTGAACGCGCTGCTGCGCATCTCGAGGCAGGGCTCGTTCGAGAAGTTGCTGGCCTCACCCCACGGGGTGCGCAAGCCGGATCTGCCGGCCGGGTCGTTCCTCGGCGAGCGGGTGGTCACCGACGACGGTCGGGTCCACCTCGCACCGGAGCGGCTCATGACCCGGGCCGGGAGCCTCGACGCCGAGTTCGCCGCGGCCCGTGACCGCGCCGATCGCCTGCTGCTCATCTCGAAGCGCCACGTGAAGACCCACAACTCGTGGACCCACAACCACGAGGAGATGGTGGCGAACGACTTCACCACCAACCACGTCTACCTGCACCCTGACGACGCGGCCCGACTCGGCCTCGCCGACGACGACCTCGCCGACGTGACGAGCGCGACCGCCACCGTGCGCATCCCGGTACGCACGAGCGCGGACCTCATGCCCGGGGTGTGCGCGATGCCCCACGGCTGGGGCCACCAGCACGCCACGGGCCTCTCGGTCGCGTCGCGCACGACCGGGGTCAACGTGAACCTGCTCGTGGCCGACGGGCCCGACGCGGTCGACCCGGCCTCGGGCATGTCGCACCTCACCGGCATCCCGGTCGACGTGGTGCCGGCGGCCGGACCCCTCGATCCGACCTCGTGGTCGGGCATCACCCCGGTGACGATCGGGAGCGCGCGCACCTAGGGGATCGGCGTCAGCGCTTCGACGCCGCGAGCGGGTGGCGTTCGAAGAAGCGCCACATGATCTCGTTGGCGTCGATCGTCATCGTCGTGCGGCCGACGATGGCGCTGACCCCGGCCGAGAACTCGCTGCCCGGCCAGGTGTGCCCACCCTCGGCGATCCGGTAGAGCTGGGCGTCGGCACCACCGCGGCACCCCGAGTAGGCGATTCGGGTGACGTCGCTCGACACCTTCCTGGTCTTCGCCGTGGTCGTGCAGCCGTTGCGCTTGGCCCAGGCCTTGGTGGTGCGCGGCACGCTCGGTCCGCTCCTCGCCTCGGCGGGGATCCCGCCGTCGTCGCTGAGCCGCTTGCCCGACCCGTCGGCCGCCGGGAGGTTGAGCGCCGCCTCGCCGATACCGCCGGTGTACGACACGAACCCGTCGGCGGTGCCGTGGAACGCGACCACCGGCACCGCCCGGGCCGGCTTGCAGCCCTTCGGGGCCTGGATCCCCGCGACCGGCGCGGCCGCTGCGAAGCGGTCGGCGGCCACGCACGCGAGCGCGCTCGTCATGAACCCGCCGTTCGACAGTCCGGTGACGAACACCCGGTTGCGGTCGATGCAACGCTCGGCCCCGATCTGGTCGAGCATCGCCTCGATGAACGCGATGTCCGGGCTCGTCGCCAGCGCGGTGTCCCAGCGCGGCACCGGGCCCTGCCCCTGCGGGGTCACGGTGATGAACCCCTCGGTCTCGCCGAGCTTCGACAGACCACTCATGAGTCGGTGGACGGTCGCACCCTCGCTGTACCCGTGGAGATCCACGACGAGGGGTACGGGCTTCGATCCGGTGGCCGAGGCCGGGACGTTCTCGAAGTACCAGCGGGTCGCGTACTCCCCGGTCTGACCGGGGACGTCGACCTCGACCCGGGTGTCGGCGTTGCGGGCCGGATCGATCGGCGCAGCGGAGCACCCGGCCGACGGGCGGGCCTTCACCTTCGGCGCCGGCGCAGCGCCGGCGGGGGCGCTCACCGCCACGAGGAGGCCGGACACGAGTGCTGCGAGCGAGGTTCGGACGATGCGGAGCCGCATGGTTCCCCCAGGGTGGTCGGGCGCAGGGCGCACCCGTGTGCGGCCGGGAGCCTACGGCGATCGCAGCGAGACCTCCCGACGCGCCCGCGTGTCCGACCCCCCTGCGATCATCGTCTCGTTCCCCGGAGGACCCGGGGCGCTCATCCCGGGCGCACCCGATCCCCACAACCAGGAGGCACCACCACCAACACGACCGAGACCGCCATCGCCCTGTCCACCGCCGGAGCGTCCGCATGCGACGCCGCCCGAGCCCTGCTCACCGGCGCCGGCCTGCTCAAGATCCTGCGTCAGTACGACGAGCCCCTCGACCCCGAGGCACCCGTGATCGGCGTCCCCGACATCGAGGTGATCGCCTCGGCACTCGAGCAGAACGCTCACGCCGCGTTGGCCGCCGCCGACCGGGCCGGCACGCTCGCCGGCACCGCGGCGTACGGCGACCCGATCGACGAGGACGCGCTCGAGGCCGCGGTCGACGAGGCGGCGGGCGCCGCCGACGCGGCGCAGCGGTGCGTGCGCGCCCTCGGCTCGTGCGTGCTCGGGGCGACGTCCCAGCAGGGTCCCTCCGATGCGGTGCACCTGCACGAGCATGCAGCGAGCCTCGCGATCGTGGAGGCCACCGAGGACATCCGCCTCGGCGAGGACGCCTGGCCGGCGCTCGCCGCCACCCGGGCCGAACTCGTCACCGAGGTCGCCGCCGTCTGCTGCCGCCTCCTCCTCGAGGAGGCCGACGACGAGCACACCCTCGTCAGCTGGGAACTCCCGAACGGTTCGTTCGTCACGCTCGAGGGCGACACCCGCGGGATCTGCATCCTCACCCAGGACTCGGCGCACTCCGGTGGCTTCGACGCGGGTGCGGCCGCAGTGCTGACGCACCTCGGGTGGCCCGATGGTTCGTTCCACGGCCCGACCCTCACTGCGAGCACCGAGTGGTACGTCGAGGACGAGGGTGTGGTCGTGTCCGAGATCGCCCACCTCGTCGTCGGGACCCTCATCGAGGTCCTCGGTGCCACCGACGTCGGCGGGCTCACCCGCACCCGGACCCTCGCCTCCGCCGACACCCTCTGAGGGCAGGGCCCGACCCCACGATTCGGCCGCCGACGCCGATCACTCGACGCCGGGCCCGATCACCTGCTCGGGCCCGCGTCCCCGGTGGTCAGCTCAGGCGCCGTGAACTCGCGCGGCGCCAACTCGAGGTGCTCGGGCGGGTCGATCGCATTCGTGAGCGGGACCCCGCGCTCCTCCATTCGACGGGCCGCCGGCAGCAACTGGCTCTCGTACGACCCGACCGCCTTGTTGAAGTTCTCCTGCGCCTTCCCCAGACTCGCGCCCACCTTGGTGAAGTGATCCGCGAACACACCGAGGCGCTTGAGGAGCACGGCCCCGAGTTCGGCGATCTCCTTCGCGTTCTCGGCGAGCCGCTCCTGGCGCCAGCCGAACGCGATCGCCTTCAGCAACGCAATGAGCGTCGTCGGGGTCGCGATGAACACACCCTTAGCGATCGCGTCGTCGAAGAGCGCGGGTCGCGCCTCGTAGGCGGCGGAGAGGAACGCCTCGCCCGGCACGAACATCACCACGAAGTCGACGGACCCGCCGATGAGCTTCGAGTAGTCGCGCTTCGAGAGCGCCGAGACGTGATCCGCCATCGCCGAGGCGTGTGCGGCGAGCCGTGCCTTGGCCGCCTCAGGATCCGACGTCCCGATGTTCACCGCCTCGAGGTAGGCCGCGAGCGGCACCTTCGAGTCGACGATGATGGCCTTCGCCTGCGGCAACCGCACCACCATGTCCGGCCGACCGCTGGCGTCCTCGCCCACTGCGTGGACCTGCTCCTCGTAGTCGCAGTGCTCGGACATCCCCGCGAGTTCGACGACACGCTTGAGCCCGATCTCGCCCCAGGTACCCCGGATCTTCGGGTCCTTGAGGGCCTGGTTGAGCGCATGCGTCTCCGACGCGAGCCCGCTCGTGAGTTCGGTCAGCGACTGGACGAGTCCCTTGACGGTGCCCGCGTCCCGCGTTCGTTCGGCCTCGATCGCTTCGAGACGTTGCTGCAGCGTGGTGAGCTGCTGCGCGACCGGCTCGAGGGCACCCGCCACCTTCGCGTTCGAGACCTGCATCTTCTGATCCGCGAGTTCGACCAGCATCTGCCCGCTCCCCTGGAGCGCTTCGGCCTGTGCGGCCCGCACGCTCTCGAGGATCTGGGCCTCGGTGCGCGTGGTCCGCTCGGCCGCCTCGACCTTGGCGCGCATCGACGACACGCTCGTCGCGTGCCAGGCGAACACGGCGAGCGCGCCGATGAGCACTCCGATGACGATGCCGATGACCATGTCAGCTCCTCGCGCTGGCGGGGGCCGCCTCGCAGCGGTCGGCCCAGGGGCAGTTGTCGCAGTGGGACCCCGGCGTCGGGACGTACTCGGTGTCGGCCTCGGCGGTGCGGGCGATGGCCACGAGTGACGCGACGACGTCGCGCATCGTGTCGGGTGAGAGTTCCGTGCTCACCGTGCGGCGCAGCGGCGGGTAGTGGTGCGTGACGACGACGCGTTCGGCCCACGGGTACTGCTCGAGCGCGAAGTGGCCGTAGAGGTTGAGCTGACGGTCGTCGTGCAGTTGCTCGGCGGTGCGAGCGTAGGTGGTGACCTTGTGGTCGACGATCTCGACCGTGCGCTCGTCCCGGCGCAGCACGAGGTCCGCGTAGCCCGCGAAGCGGAGCCCCACGCCCATCCCGGACTTGAAGAACTGCTCGACGCCGAGGATCTCGTGCACCCCGATGGGGTCCTGCTCGATGGCGTCGGCGACCACCTGCTCGGCCCGCTCGATCCACTCCCGGTCGTCGGGCATCTCCTCCTTCGCCCACGCCCGCTCCAGCGCGGCCTGCGCCGTCGGCACGGTCGCGTCGAGCGGCTTGCCCATCACGACCTGCTTGTACGCGGCCTCGAGCGCCGCGTGCACCACGGTGCCGTACCGCCAGGACTCCGGGACGTGCCGGTCCTGGGGCAGGCGCTGGACGTACCCGTACTCGAACCGACGGGGACAGCGCTCGTACTCGGAACAGGACGAGACGGAATGGTTGAGCGGCTTCGTTGCCATGCGGGCGGACTCCTGAGGTTCGGAGCTCCCAGTATGCGAGGAGGGTCGGACAGGGTCCGCGGATCCCTACCGGTCCGGGTCGATCGCGGCCCGGGTCACGTCGGCGAACCGTGCCGTCCCGAGCAGGGCCAGGCCGTTCTCGAGTTCGGCCCGCAGGATCCCGAGCACGCCGGCGACCCCGGCGGGTCCGGCCGTGGCGAGGCCGTAGAGGATCGGCCGGCCGACGAGCACCGCGTCGGCGCCGAGCGCACGGGCCTTGATGGCGTCGGTCCCCCGCCGGATGCCGCCGTCGACGAGCACATCCACCCGACCGTCGACCGCCTCGGCGACCCGTGGGAGCGCCGCAGCACCCGACGGCACCGTGTCGAGCTGGCGACCACCGTGGTTCGAGACGACCACGCCGGCGACCCCGTGCTCGACCGCCTCGTGCGCGTCGGCCGGGTGCAGGACGCCCTTCACGATGACGGGCAGGTCGCACCACGACGCGACCTCACCGATGTCGGACCACGTGAGCGACGGGTCGAACACGCGCGGGAGATCGAACATCGTCATCGGCTCCGTGGACCCTGCGGCTGCGATCGACGGCACGACGACATCGCCGCCGAGGGTGAAGTGGGTGCGCATCTCACGCTCGCGCCGGCCCGCGGGTGGCAGATCGACGGTGATGACGATCGCCTCGAACCCGTGGTCGGCCGCGTCCTCGACGATCGTGCGCGTGAGCCCGCGGTCGCGCAGCATGTAGAGCTGGAACCAGCGCGCCACCTCGGGTGCGCCGGCGGCGAGGTCGTGCGGCGCGGTGTGGGCGAGCGTGGAGAGCACGTAGAGCGCGTCGGCGTCGTGCGCGCCGCGGGCCGTGGCGATCTCGGCCCCCGGATCGGCGAGCCCGTGGAACGCGGTCGGCGCGACCACGAACGGGTGTGCGCGGCGCTGCCCGAGGAGTTCGCACGACGTGTCGACGGTCTCGATGCCCTGGAGCACGCGCGGCCACATCGTGATCCGCTCCCACGACGCGACGTTCTCGCGCAGTGTCATCTCGTCGGCGCCACCGCCCGCGTAGTACCCGAGGGTCGGCGCCGGGAGCACGGTCTCGAAGACCGTGCGGTAGTCGGCGAGGGTGACCGGCAGCCCGTCGGACCCCGTCGGGACGGCGGCGAGCGCGTCGGCCCGTCGATCCCAGGGGTGCGTCGCTTCGGTCATCTCGGCATCCTCCGGCGTCGGCCCGCCGGACGACGGAACCGAGGCGATCATCCCACGTCGGCGTCGCGGTGTTGCCGGGTCCGGGGCCGGCCTGACGTCGGGCGCGCGGCGCCTGCCCCGCCGCGCGCCCGACGAACCGTGGACGCGTCAGACGATCAGCACGAGATCGTCGTCGAAGCGCCCCAGCGGCCGGATGCCGAGTCCATGTCCGCTCAAGGCGCCGGAACGCTTGCCGCGCCCGCTGAGGATGACGACGTGCACGCCCAGGTTCCGGGCCGCGAGCGCCAGGCCGAGGAACCCGTGGTCACCGCTGCCGATGACGAGACGCTCGTAGCGCGCCGCGATGCGTTCCGGCGTGTCGACGGCGAGGAGCGCGCGGTCCGCACCGTCGACACCGTTCGCCTTCCGTCGACTGATGCCGCTCGGGAGATGGAACGCGAGTTCGTCCATCACGAGCCCGCACGCTGCGACGACGACCTGGTCGCCGGCGCGCACGCCGGCCCGACGTTCGTACGTGCGGTAGGCCGCGAGATGGTCGGCCAGCGGGCGCCGCGGCCCGCCAGACAGGTTCTCGATGTCGACGAGGTGCAGCGAGCGGCCGATGGCATCGGGCGACCGCTCGACGGTGACGGTGCCGGTGGTCAGGTCGATGAGCTTGTTCACGGGAGGTGCCTCCGAGGTTCGGGTCCGGGTGGACCGAGGGTGGGTTCAGATGAGGAAGAGCAGGAACACGAGCACGAGCGGCACGACCACGATGAAGGCGACGCCGAGGACGATCACCATGAGCACGAAGAGGATCGCCACGAGGATGATCCGTACCCAGTCGAAGAACATCGCTCCGCCCCGCCCCCTGCCGTCCGTCCGGTGCACGACCGACCGTCGGCACTCGGGCTGACGGGCGGTCGCATGGCAGCATCGCCGGGGGGTCGGACATGGTCCCGGCGACGTCGGGCCCGGGCGGGTTCGGGCTACCGTGTCGCCATGGCCGGACGCAGGAACACCCAGTGGCAGCGATACGTGGTGGCGGGGGTCCTCGCCGCCATGGTCGGAGGCATCGGCTTCGCCGCCTGCGGGGGTGGATCGTCCTCGGAGTCCGAGGGCTCCACGACCACCACGACCACCGCCCCGGGCCCGGCATCGGCGAAGGGCAAGCCCTGCGTGGCGCGGGTGGACCCGCTGCCGGAGGGGGCGCCCGAGGTGCCGGTCGTCGTCGGGCCCGCGCCGACCGAACTCGTGATCGACGACCTGGTGCCCGGCACGGGGCCAGCCGTCACCCCCGAATCCACGGTGACCGTCGACTACATCGGCGTGTCCTGCTCGACCGGCAAGGTGTTCGACGCCTCGTACGGTAGGGGCGAACCGGTGACCTTCCCCCTCAACCAGGTGATCCCCGGGTGGACCCAGGGCCTGACCGGCATGCAGGCCGGCGGGACGCGTCTGCTCGGCATCCCCTCCGACCTCGCCTACGGCCCGCAGTCACCCTCGCCGGCGATCGCGCCCGACGAGGCACTCTGGTTCGTCGTGCAACTGCGGTCGATCGCGGGCTGAGCCCGCGCACCCCGGGGCGGCCGTCGAACGACGGGACGGCGTCGACCTACCAGGGCTCCCCGTCGAGTTCGTCCTCATCGAGGTCCTCATCGAGCTCGTCGTCGAGGTCGTCGTCGTCCTCCGACTCCTCGTCGGGGTCCTCGTCGGGGTCCTCGTCGTAGGGGTGGTCACAGGCCGGGCAGAAGTCCCAGCCGTCGAACTCGGTCTCGCCGCACACGGGACAGTGTCCGCTCATCGGCCCTCCGGGTGAGGTGGTGCCGGTGCCCTGCGCGCCGGCCCCGTGATCCGACCACGGGGGTCGGACACGGTCAGTCGACGAGGCGCAGCACCGCCCGTGCGATGCGGGCCGCGTCCTCGGCCCGGAGGTCCCGCGGCAGTTCCATGCGGAACGGGCCGAACGAGGTCTTCACGGTGATGACGCGTCGGTCCTCGGGATCCGACGAACGGTTCGACGCCGGGTAGGCGAACCCGCCGTCGAGCGACGTGCGCGGGTACGACGGCATCGCCATCGACATCGCGCGCGATGCCTCAGCGGCGAAGGAGCGATCGGCGAGCGGCTCGTCGAACGAGGCGGCATAGAGCGATACCGAATCGTCGAACCGTTCGGGGGCGGGCGATCGCCGGGCCCGCTTCGGGGCGCGCGTGCCGAGCTTGTGGAGGTAGAGGTCCTCCTCCCCGCCGGCCTCGGCCCGCAGGTAGTCGCGGGTCCAGCGGGCGAAGCGGCGCCAGTTCTCCGCGTAGTTCGCCGCGGTCGACGACCGGGGGCGACGGTCGGAGGCGGGCTGGTTCGTGAACCGCTCGATCTGGAGCTCGACCCGGTCGGGGTCGATCGGGATCGGGCGGGGGTCGTCGGGCAGTTCGAAGCCGCTCGCGGCCAGGACCTTGCGGGCGGAGTGGTGGAGCAGTTTCCCGTAGCCCTCGCTGTAGCCCCGGGCCTCCCGGAGGCGGCGCTCGATCCGGGCCAGATCCCGTGCGGTCGTTTCCATGCCCGGATCATAAACCGAAATTCTTATGGGAGTCAGGAATATAGGAGGCCGCTTCAGTGTCATAGATGGCCCAACTCACCCGAAGCAGGGGGTTCGATGTCCGACCCCCCTGGCTGTACGACCCGGAAGCACCACCCCGGGGAACCATGTCCGACCCCCTCTGTAATCTTTATCCATAACGCACCACCCCCCAGCAGAGCCTCGATCCCAAGGAGATCCACATGTCCACGACCCACAGCACCCCGAGCCACAGCACCCCGAGCATCCGATCCACCACCGACTCGCTGCTCACCCCGAGCGAGCGGGCCGAGCGGCTCCACGACGCCCAGCAGGCCCTGATGGGCCGGCTCTGGGAGGCCCGGACCGCCGACATCGCCCGCCTCGACGTCGTGGCCGGCCGGTTCATCCTCACGGGTGACCTGGACTTCCACGGTCCCGGGTCGGACCGCCGGGCCCGGCTCGACGAGTGGGTCGCCGCCGGGGCCGAGTGGTACCTGGACTGCCGCATCGAGTCCGACGACATCGCGTTCATCGCCGAGCACGCGCCCCATATCCGGTACATCCACGCGCCGACCGACGACGACGGCCTCCCGAAGGACGAGTGGTTCGACGTCGTGCTCACCGGGCTCGGCGACGCCCTCCACGACGACTCCATCGGCGTCATCACGTGTCACCTAGGGGCGCACCGAGCTCCGAGCGCGCTCCTCCGCATCCTGCTCGAGCTGGGCTGGCACGAACTCGACGCGCTCGCCGAGATCGCCGAGGCCCGCCCCGTCGCCCAGGTGCTCTACGCGACCGACGCGTTCCAGCACTTCGCCCTCGGAGCGCTCTGGGGCGATATCCCGTCCGATCCGCGGCGCTGACCCCCGACCCCCGAACCACGACCACCAACCGACGAAACGGAGCAACGATCACCATGACGACCATCCTCGACCACCTCGACACCGCCAGCATCGGCCGCCCCAAGCGCGTCGGTCCCGTCGCGCTCTACCCGGTCTACTGGCACGGCCCCGCTGCGCTCCCCTACGACACCGCCGCCGACGCGTTCGCCGCCGGCACCCTCACGGTCGAGGAGGCGCAGACGGTCCCGACCCTGCTCGTCACGAACTCCGGCGATCGCCCGGTGCTCCTCACCGACGGCGAGGTCCTCGAGGGCGGGTGGCAGAACCGCACCGTCGTCGTGCCCGTGCTCATCCAGCCGGGCGAGGTCGGCGTGCCCGTGCCCGTCGCCTGCGTCGAGGCCGGCCGCTGGGGCACCGGTGCCCGCTCGTTCGGGCGGGCCGGCCAGCGGGTGTCGCGCCGCATCCGCCGCACCATCACGCGTTCGGTGCACGCGGTCCCCGGTCAGGTCGCGCGCCACGTCGACCAGGGCGGCGTGTGGCAGGGCGTCGACGCCGTGCTCGAGGAGCGTCACGCGTTCGCCGACACCCGCTCGCTGCTCGCGGCCCGCGAGGACATCGTCCTCGACAGCGGCATCGACCCGAACCTCGCCGCCGTCGACCGTGCGGTGCGCGTGCTGCGCACCCTGCGGCCGCTCCCGCTGCAGACCGGTGTCGTCGTCGCCATCGGCGACCGGTGCATCAGCGCCGAGCTGTTCGACCGGCCCGAGACCCTCGCGACGTTCTGGGACGAGATCGTCTCCGCCATCGCACTCGACGTGCCCAAGCGCATCGACGGTGCGCGCCCGAGCATCTCGCGGGCGCTCCGGTTCCTGCGCCGGGTCAAGCGCGCCGAGGTCGAGACGGCCCCGGGCGTCGGCCTCGGCACCGAGTACCGGTTCCGCAGCGAGCGCGTCGCGGCCCAGGGCCTCGCGGTCGACGACCGCCTCGTGTGCCTCTCGGTGATCGCCGCATGACGAGCGGCGATCACCACCCGTCCACCACCACCCACAACCCCTGAGGAGGGAACCACCCCATGAGTACTGAACCCACCACCCCCACCGGCGGCGAGACCGCCGGCCCCACCCCCGTCCACCTCTACGTGCTCATCGACGAGTCGGGCTCGATGGCCTCGATGCGCACCGACGTCGTCGGCGGCTTCAACGAGCTCATCCGCTCCGAGCGCGACGACACGGCCGTCCCCACGCGGGTGACGCTCGCGTTCTTCGACTCCCAGGAGCCGTGCCGGGTCGTCACCCGGGGCGTGCCCGTGGCCGAGATCTCGGAGCTCGACGACCGCGACTTCCGCCCCCGGGGCGGGACGCCGTTGCTCGACGCCACGGCGCACCTCATCACGCTCGCCGACACCGAGGTCGCCGACCGGCGGGCCCACGGGCTGCCGGACGAGTCGATCGTCTTCGTGACGATCACCGACGGCTTCGAGAACGCGTCGCACGAGTTCGACCGGGACACGCTGCGCACGCTCATCGAGCAGCGTCAGGCCGACGGCTGGGAGTTCCGCTTCATCGCCGCCGACCTCGAGGCCTTCGCCGACGCCCGGACCTTCGGGTACCGCGACGAGATGGTCGTGGCGTACCGGAAGAGCGGCGTCGGCATGCGCCACAACCTCGCCGGCACCACGAAGGACCTGCTGTCCACCGCGAAGATGCGGAACCTGCGGGACTTCGAGGACCGGCGCCGCGACCGCCGCGACGGATCCGGGGCGTGACCGGGCAGCCGCGGGCGGCCGTGCGGTGGCGGCAGGGCCGCCGCCGGTCGCCCGCGGCACGCCCCACCGGGTCGGGTCAGGAACTCGCCGCCCGATCGGCGCGCTGCGTCGCAAGGACCTGGTCGAGCAACCAGTCGAACACCGCCGGGGCCTTGTCGGGGTCGATGTGGAGGCCGTCGAGACTCATCTTCTCGCAGTCGCCCGCCGGCCCTGCCGGACAGAACTGCGGCGCGAGGTCGATCGTCGGGACCGTCTCGGCCGCGGCCAGGGCGGTGAGCGCGTCGCGCACGCAGCCCATCCGCTCGGCGTAGTCGCTCGGGAACACGAACTGGCTGCGCTCCCCGGGCCAGGACGGGATCGTCATGACGACCTGCGCGCCCTCGTCACGGAGGAACGCGATTCGATCAGCCACGTCGCGCGTGTACCAGTCCAAGGTCTCGCACGGGCTCCGTCGCTCGCCATCGACGAGGTGGTCGGTCACCACCGACGCGCCGAGGACGAGCAACGCGATGTCGGCTCGTCGTCCGGTCTGACGCAGCACCGGTCCGTACGCGATGTCCCACTCCTCGCAGTCGTCCGGCTCGCGCAACTCGGTGCCGACGCGGTCGTAACCGACCGGGAAGTCGAGCGCGGCGTCGCAGGCCTCGTGCGCGCCGTTCGCGATCACGACGTCGGTGCGGGTGAAGCTCGGTGCCGCCTTCTCGATGAGCCAGGCCGGCACGCTGTCGCCGAACACCGCGACCACCGGCGGACGGTCATCCGCCGAGGCGCCGGGCGCACCTGTGGTGCCCTTCGCACCCGTCGGGCCACCGAGCACGGCGGGCCGCTCGGCCGTCGCCGGAACGGGGACGGTGGCGAAGGTGAGCACGGCGACGGCCACGAACGCGGCTCCGAGTGCCACGACGAGCCGCTGCGGACGCAGCAGCCAGCGGCGTTCCCGGATCGGCTGCTCGAGCAGGAAGTACGAGACGAGGGTGATCGCGATCGTCACCGCCATGCGCAGCGTGCCGAGCTGCCAACCATCGAGCCCGGTGCGCTCCGCGTCGAGCACCACGAACACCGGCCAGTGGTACAGGTAGAGCCCGAACGACACGCGCCCGATGGCGACGAGCGGAGCGGTGGCCAGCACCGTACGGATCGGTCCGGCGGTCTGGAGCGACAGGATCAGCAGCACGCTGATGAGTGCGAACAGTGGCAGGCCGCCCTCGTAGGCCCAGCCGCGGCCCGAGGGCGTGACGATGCACAGCCACACGATCGCCACCAGGCTCGGCGCGGCGAACCACCGGACCCACGACGGCGGGTTGCGGAGCGCAACGAACGCGGCGAGAGCACCACCCGCCAAGATCTCGGCGAAGCGGGTCCACGAGGCGAAGTAGACCGCGTCGGCCGACCACAGGCGCAGCGTGATCGGCACCGAGAGCGAGAACAGCACGAACAGGCCGACGAGCGCGTACGTCATGCGTTGCAGCGGCCGGGCCCCCCGGGTCGACCAGATGAGCAGGCCCGTCACGACCGGCGGCCAGAGCCAGTAGAACTGCTCCTCGATCGCCAGGGACCAGAAGTGTGCGACCGGCGACGGCGACTGGAACAGCTCCGCGTAGGACTGCCCCCCGAGGAGCGACACCCAGTTCTCGACCTGGAACAGCGCGCCGAGCACCTCGCGACGCAGCGACGCGGTGTCCGCGATCAGGCCGACGCCGATGACGACGCACACGCCTGCGATGCAGGCGAGGCTCGCCGGCATGAGGCGGCGCAGACGGCGGGTGTAGAAGGCGCGGGAGTCGATGCGCCCGGTCGAGACCCGCTCACGGATGAGCAGGGTCGTGATGAGGAACCCCGAGAGGGTGAAGAACACCGAGACGCCCAGGTACCCGCCGGGCATCCACGACACGCCGAGGTGGAACAGGAGCACGGCCGACACCGCGACGGCCCGGAGGCCGTCGAGGGCGGGTTGGTACCCCATCTTGACGGGCTCTTCCGGCCTCGTCTCCGTTCCGACCAACGCCAGCATCCCCCTCGAACCGAACCCCCATTCTGCCCCTCCC